>JAYVQD010000253.1:0-7249 GCA_043777275.1 Nitrosomonadales bacterium | reverse complement strand
GATTCAAAGGCGTCAGCGGCAATCTGAATGTGAGCGAAAAAAGCGGCACCAGTCAGTTTAGCGCGCGGGATATGACGCTCGACATGCCTGATCTTTTCAAGGAAACACTGAAGTTCGACACCCTTGCCGCGCACGTCGGCTGGAAGCGCGATAGCAAGGGCAAAGGCCATGAAGTGAAGTTGTCGAATGTGTCGTATCACAATGCCGATCTGGCGGGAACGTTAAGCGGCAGCTACCAAACGACGCCGGGGCAGCCGGGGATCATTGATCTGACCGGCAACCTGACGCGCGCCGATGCCCGCAGCGTCATGCGCTACCTGCCGCTGACGCTGGCGCGCAGCGCGCGCCCGTGGATGGAAAGCGCCTTTGTTGCCGGCGTCTCCAATGACGTGAGCGTGCGGGTCAAGGGCGATCTGCGCGCGTTTCCGTTCCCGGATAACAAGGGAGGCACTTTTTCCGTGACGGCCAAAATTTCCGGCGGCACGTTGCACTACGGCGATGGCTGGCCGCACATCGAGAACATCGACGGTGATCTGGCGTTTCGCGGCAGACGCATGGATGTCATGGCCAATCGCGGCACGATTTACGGTGTGCGTTTGTCTAGCGTGCATGCTGAAATACCCAATCTGGCGCAGGCAGGCGGGGGCGTGCTGACGGTGGCCGGCGCGGCGGAAGGCGCTACGCCGGATTTTCTCAAATACATTGCGGCGAGCCCGGTCGCGGGATATATCGAGCATTTCACCGATGGCATGCAAGGTGAAGGCGCGGGCAAGCTTGATCTGAAGCTGGAATTGCCGTTAGGCACGCTGGAAAAAACGCGCATGGCGGGCGCCTATCAAATGACCAATAACCGGCTGGTCATTGATGCCGCGTTGCCGCCACTTGAGCAGGTTAACGGCAAGCTCGAATTTACCGAGACCGGCATTAGTGTGCCGTTGGTCAACGCGATGTTTTTCGGTGGACCGTTGGCGATATCAGGTGCCACGCAGCGCGACGGCTCGATACAAATCGGCTTGCAGGGGCGCGTCGCTCCCGACACTGTGCGCCGCGCGGGCGGGCCTGTGTGGCTCACCTATGTGCGCGGTTCCACGGACTGGCGCGGAACGTTAAGCGTGCGCAAGAAAACCGTCGATCTGGTGCTGGAGTCCAATTTGCTGGGCATCGCATCCAATCTTCCCGCGCCCTTTTTGAAAACGGCTGCCGAGGCGGTGCCGGTACGCGTGGAGCGCCGATTTGTCAGCAACGACCGTGACGTGGTGGGGCTCACGTATGGAGACGTTATCAGCGCGCGATTGCATCGCCATACCGAGGGTGAAGGCAAAGGCCGGCGCACGGTGATTGACCGCGGCGTGGTGCGTTTGGGTGGCGGCGCCGCAAGTGAGCCGGAGCGTGATGGTCTGTGGATCAGCGGCAGCCTCAAGTCGGCGAATGTCGACGGCTGGCTGAAACTCGCAGGCGCTACCGGTGGTTCCGGTGGGAGCGGCGACATCAGCTACACCCTGGCCGCGGTGGATGTGAAGTTTGGAGAACTGGAAGTCTACGATCGCAAGTTCGGCGATATCGCGATCACCAGCACCAAACCGGATGCGGCGACGACGCGCTATGTGTTGAGCGGGCGCGAGTTCGAAGGTACGGCCGACTGGAGTCCGGCGGGTAAAGGCCGCCTGGTGGCGCGGATGAAAAAATTCATCATTCCCGCGTCAACACCGATAGCGGCTACTGTTGCGGCGAACGTGCCTGCTGCCGAAAAACCCGTGGTCACTGAGCCGCCACAGCTCCCGGCGCTGGACATTGTGGCGGAGAGTTTTCAGATGGGCAGCAAGGTGTTGGGCAAACTGGAGTTAAAGGCCACACCGCAAGATCGGGATTGGCGTATTGAACAACTCAAGGTGTCTAATCCGGACGGCATTCTGGAGGCCGATGGCGTGTGGCAGTCATGGCTTGCGAATCCACGGACCACGATGAATGTGCGCTGGAACGTAACCGAGGTGGGCAGGACATTGACGCGTCTGGGGTACCCTGAAGGGGTGCGCCGCGGCATGGCGGTCATCAGCGGTACGCTGAGTTGGAACGGCGGGCCGCAGCAACTCGACTATCCGACACTGTCGGGCAACTTCGCGTTGCAGGTCGTGAAAGGACAGTTTCTGAAAATGGAGCCGGGCATCGGAAAGCTGCTGGGTATCATCAGTCTGCAATCGCTGCCACGGCGGCTGACGCTGGATTTTCGTGATGTGTTCAGCGACGGCTTCGCGTTCGACGAAGTGTTGGGTGTGGTCAAGATCGACCGGGGCATCGTCACCACGGAAGACTTCCGCATTAGCGGCCCGTCGGCGCGTGTGGTGATGGGCGGCACGGCGGATATCAACAAAGAAACGCAGGACCTTCGCGTCAAGGTCAGTCCGCATGTGTCGGATGGCTTCTCCATCGTGGGTGCGATCGTGGGCGGGCCCATCGGCGGACTGGCGGCCTTTATTGCGCAGAAGTTACTCAAGGATCCGCTGGACGACCTGGTCGCGCAAACCTATAGCGTCACCGGCAGTTGGGCCGATCCGGCGGTGACGAAAGTCCAGGCGCTGCCGCGTCCGGAATCCACGCGCATCGTTGAGTAGCGTGCGTGGCGCTTTCCGCTTTGCGTTCGACTAAAGCACTGAAACACCGAGGCTCGCTGACATGAATTCCCGCTTTTCAACCACACCCGCATCCGCCGTCGCCCCCGCTACAGAACCTGGCGTCTCGCGTATCGCGGCGCTGCAAATGGTGTCCGGCCCGCGTGTCGCGGACAATCTCGCCGAAGCCGGTCGCTTGATTGCGCTGGCCGCCGGTCAGGGCGCTGATATGGTGGCGTTGCCCGAGTACTTCGGCATCATGGGTTTGAAGGACACCGATAAGGTGGCGGTGCGCGAGGCGGAAGGCGATGGGCCGATACAGAATTTTTTGTCCACCACAGCGCGCCGGCACGGCGTGTGGATCGTCGGCGGATCGGCGCCGCTGGTGTCGGATGATCCGCATCGCGTGCGCAACAGTTGCCTGGTCTACGACAACACCGGCACACAGGTGGCGCGCTACGACAAAATCCATTTGTTTGGATTTCAAATGGGCGACGAGCAATATCACGAAGCCCGCACCATCGAGCCGGGCAATGCACCCGTGACGGTGGACACGCCGTTCGGCCGGCTGGGGTTATCGATTTGTTATGACCTGCGCTTTCCTGAACTGTATCGTTTGATGAAAGACGTGGACATGATTCTGGTGCCGTCGGCATTTACCGAAACCACCGGCCGCGCGCACTGGGAAACGCTGCTGCGCGCCCGTGCCATTGAAAACCTCGCGTATGTGGTGGCGCCCGCGCAGGGCGGACGCCATGAAAATGGCCGCGAGACGCACGGCGACAGCATGGTCATCGATCCCTGGGGTACGGTGTTGAATCGCCTGCCGCGCGGCGCGGGCGTGGTGATGGCCAGCGTAAATCTGTCACACTTGCAGGGTCTGCGCCGCAACCTGCCGGCACTTAGTCATCGCGCCGTTGGTGCGTAATGTTATAACTATTTGTTTTTAAAGGATTATTTTGTCAGTCATCACTAGCGCTACCGCCGCACCCGAGATCAATTTTTCCACCGCATACGACACGCTGCTCACGCCCTACGCGTTGAACGACAGCAAACTCAATAGCGTCTTCGGCCAGATCATGCAGCATCAGGTGGATTACGCTGATCTGTATTTTCAGTACAGCCGCAGCGAGTCGTGGAGCCTCGAAGAAGGCATCGTCAAGTCCGGCAGCTTTAACATCGATCAGGGCTTGGGTGTGCGCGCGGTGAGCGGCGAGAAAACCGCGTTTGCGTATTCGGACGACATCAGCTTCGATGCGCTCGCGGCGGCGGCGCAAGCCACGCGCGCTATCGGGCGCCAGGGCGGCTCTGGTGGGGCGAACGCGACGCAGGTGGCGCGGCGCAACGAAGGACATCATCTGTATCTGCCGCACGATCCGCTGGCGAGTCTGGAAGATCCGAAAAAGGTTCAGCTACTGGAGCGCCTGGAAAAATATGCGCGCAGTCTTGATCCGCGTGTCACACAGGTGATGGCCTCACTCGCGGGCGAATACGAAGTGGTGATGGTCGCACGCAGCGATGGCGGTCAAGCGGCCGATGTGCGTCCGCTGGTGCGGGTGTCGCTGCAAGTGATCGTCGAACAAAACGGGCGGCGTGAACAAGGCGGCGCGGGCGGCGGTGGCCGTTCCAGCTATGCTTACTTTACCGACGAAATTTTGAACGACTACGCGCGCAAAGCGGTCGATCAGGCGCTGGTGAATCTCGATGCACAGCCCGCGCCTGCAGGCACCATGACGGTGGTGCTCGGCTCCGGCTGGCCCGGCGTGCTGTTGCATGAAGCCGTAGGTCACGGTCTCGAAGGTGACTTCAATCGCAAGGGCACCTCGGCGTTCAGCGGCCGCATCGGTGAGCGCGTGGCGTCTCCCGGCGTAACCGTGGTGGACGACGGTACGCTCGAACGCCGTCGCGGCTCGCTTAACATCGACGATGAAGGCAACCCGACTCAGCGCAATGTGCTGATCGAAGACGGCGTGCTGAAAGGTTATCTGCAAGACACCCTCAACGCGCGCTTGATGAAGGTGGCGCCCACCGGTAATGGCCGCCGTGAATCGTTCGCGCACATTCCGATGCCGCGCATGACCAACACCTACATGCTGAACGGCGACAAAGACCCTCAGGAAATTATCGCTTCGGTGAAGCACGGTTTGTACGCGGCCAACTTCGGCGGCGGGCAGGTCGATATCACCAGCGGCAAGTTTGTGTTTTCGGCGTCCGAGGCGTATCTCATCGAAAACGGTAAAGTCACCGCGCCGGTGAAAGGCGCCACGCTGATCGGCAATGGCCCTGACGCGCTGACGCGCATCGTGCTCATCGGCAACGATATGGCGCTCGATTCGGGCGTCGGCACCTGCGGCAAAGAAGGCCAAAGCGTGCCGGTGGGCGTCGGGCAACCGACTTTGCGTATCGATGGCTTGACCGTCGGCGGCACCGTTCAATAATTGACGGTTCGGGTATAATCCCTTGTTTTTACAGTAGATTGAGACAGCTATGCCGCTCCAAACTGACGATTTGCGCATCAAAGAAATTAAAGAACTGGTGTCGCCCGCGAAAGTGCTGGGCGAATTCGCCATTACCGACGCTGCCGCCAAAACCGTGGCCGAGACGCGTCAGGCGATTCATCGCATTATTCACGGCGCCGATGACCGGCTGCTGGCGATTGTCGGCCCGTGCTCGATCCACGACGTTAAAGCCGCCAAGGAATACGCCGTCAAGCTCAAGGATTACGCGGACAAAGCGTCTGCTGACCTGTTGATTGTCATGCGCGTGTATTTTGAAAAGCCGCGCACGACGGTCGGCTGGAAGGGTTTGATTAACGACCCCAAACTCGATGGCAGTTTCAATATCAACGAAGGCTTGCGCGTGGCACGCCAGTTGTTGCTTGAATTAAACGCGTCGGGCATGCCGGTGGGCTGCGAGTTTCTCGACATGATTACGCCGCAGTACATCGCCGATCTGGTGGCGTGGGGTGCCATCGGCGCGCGCACCACCGAATCGCAAATTCATCGTGAGCTGGCGTCGGGCTTGTCGTGTCCGGTGGGTTTCAAGAACGGCACGGATGGCAGCGTCAAGATCGCACTCGACGCGATACGTGCCGCACAGGCACCGCATCACTTTTTGTCGGTGACCAAGGAGGGCCGCTCGGCGATTGTGTCCACGTTGGGCAATGAAGACTGTCATCTCATTCTGCGCGGCGGCAAGGTGCCGAACTACAGCGCGGCGGATGTGGATGCCGCCGGCAAAGGGTTGGCCGAAGCCGGCATACCCGCGCGCATCATGATCGACTTCAGCCACGGCAACAGCAGCAAAAAACCGGAAAAACAAATCGACGTGGGGCAGGATGTTGCGCGCCAGATCGAAGCGGGTGACGGGCGTATCTTCGGCATCATGGCGGAAAGCCATCTCAAAGCGGGGCGTCAGGATTTGATGCCCGGCAAGCCGCTCGCCTCATTGGCCTACGGCGTGAGTATCACCGACGGCTGCATCAGTTGGGATGAAACCCGTGCCATGTTCGATGGGCTGGCCGCCGGTGTGCGTGCGCGGCGGCTTAAGGCGGCGTCCAGCGACTGAGTTTTTTTGATGACTGCGCGCGGGCTTGCGCTGCTCGCAGCGGTTTGCGGTTTTTGCACAACTGTGCCCGCAGCAACGCTCACCGCAACACGGGAAGTTCACGACGATCGCGGCACCCCCTTCCGTCTTGCCGCGCCCGCAACACGCATTATCTCCATCGCGCCACACCTGACTGAAATCGCATTTGCAGCGGGCGTGGGCGCACGGCTGATCGCGGTCAGCGAATACAGCGACTACCCGCCCGAGGCCAGGCACTTGCCGCGCGTAGGCGACGGCGCGCGGGTGGATATTGAACGCATCCTCACCTTAAAACCAGATCTGGTGCTGGCCTGGAAAAGCGGCAATCAGGCGGGTGACATCGCGCGCCTGGAACGATTGGGAATCCCGGTATGGGTGAGCGAGGCGTCACGGCTGGCCGATATCGCGCGCTTGCTGCGCGGCGTGGCTGTCCTGGGTGGCGACGCCGCCGCAGGCGAGCAAGCGGCAGGTGCATTCGAACGCGCGTTGCGTGATTTGCAGCAGCGCCACGTTACGCTACCGGCAAAGCAGGCGCCTCTGCGCGTGTTCTACGAAATCTGGCATCAACCGTTGCTCACGGTTAATGGCGCCCACATGATTAGCGACGCAATTACGCTGTGCGGCGGCGAAAACGTCTTTGCGCGGGTGCCGGTGCTGACGCCCGCAGTGTCGATCGAGTCCGTGCTGGCGGCGCGTCCGCAGATCGTGTTGGGCGGTGGTTCCGCCAACGGCGAGGCGGATTTTGTATCACGCTGGCGCCGCATGCCGCTGGCGGCATTGCGCGCGATTCCGGCACAATACATCGCTCCAGACAGCATTCAGCGCCAATCGCCGCGCATTATCGACGGAATTCGTGCGATTTGCGCTCACCTTGATACGGCCCGCGCGCGGCAAGAAAGAACATCCCGGTAAGTTTTACGTAAGGACAAGTGCCCACAATGCAGATCGAATTGTTGCGCGGCTTGCGCCAACGGCGTGGCATACCGTTTGATGTTGGCGCGTGGTGATTCTCACTTCAACTTATCATCTGGAGATTCACATGGCAGACAAGCAAGCTA
>JAYVQD010000252.1:0-7271 GCA_043777275.1 Nitrosomonadales bacterium | reverse complement strand
TTCACTTAGCCGTTCGTGGTGAGCTTGTCGAACCACAAATGCCCTTCGACAGGCTCAGGGCGAACGGGCAAAGGGCTTAAGTGAACAGCATTGTGTCAAGTGGCGTTTTTGACTTCCCGAGGGGTTGTCGTTAGCATTCCTGAAAATCCTTTTCAATCAAAAGGCTAGGCGATTTTGCCGGCTTAAATACCCTGCTTAAGGCCCCGTGGCGTCTTCTGTAGCACCGAACCTGCACTTGCCGTCCGTGAGCCTTACGCGCAACGCGGATGGTCAGCCCGTTGTGACGGTGGGCGGCGCATGGAATCTGCGCTCTATCCAGCCGGTAGCGAACCTACTGCGGCAGCAGTTGGCGGCTTACACGGCAGGTGCGCACTGGGATTTGAGCGGCGTTTCGCGGCTCGACCATGCCGGCGCCATGATGCTGTGGCAGGCATGGGGCAAGCGGCGTGCCGAGCATGTGCAGGTGCGCACGGAACACGAAGTCTTTTTCGCGCATCTTCAGGCGGGGCCGGTGGTGTCAGACCGTTACATCAAACGCGTAGAACGGCGGCGGCCGCTGTGGGTGGCGGGCCGCGGGATTGTGACCCTGGGTGAGCACATTATTCAGGTGCTGCTATTGCTGGGCCAGGTGAGTCTCGCGTTTGTGGATGCGGTGCGGCATCCGTCGCGCATGCCGTGGAAAGAAATTTCCGCCAACATTTATCGCACCGGGGCGCAGGCGCTCGCCATCACGGCGCTGGTCGGCTTTTTGATCGGCGTGGTGTTGTCGTATCTGTCGGCGCAGCAACTCAAGGCCTACGGCGCGGGCATCTTCATTGTCAATCTGCTCGGCATGGCGGTGATACGCGAGCTGGGGCCGGTGCTGGCCGCCATTATCGTGGCGGGGCGTTCGGGCTCCGCGATGACGGCGCAGTTGGGCGTGATGCGCGTCACCGAAGAAATCGATGCCATGACGGTGATGGGCATACCGTACACCTTGCGGCTGGTGTTGCCGCGCATTATCGCGCTGTCGATTTCGTTGCCGCTGATAGTGCTGTGGACCAATGCCATTGCCCTGCTCGGCGGCATGGTGGCGGCGCGCTATGAGCTCGACATCAGCCTGACGTATTTTATTGCGGAGCTGCCTAACGCGGTGCCGGTGGCCAACCTGTGGCTGGGGCTGGGCAAGGGCATGGCGTTCGGCGCGTTGATTGCGTTGCTGGCCTGTCACTTTGGTTTGCGCATCGAGCCCAACACCGAAAGCCTAGGTGTGGGCACCACCAATTCGGTGGTGGCGGCGATAACCGTTGTGATTATTGTCGATGCGATTTTTGCCATACTCTTTTCCAGCGTCGGGGTGCCGTGATGTCCGACATCGCCAACATCACCGACACGACCCCGGCGCAAGACTGCATCATCGACATGCGTAATCTGTGGACGCAATTCGGCACGCAGGTGGTGCATCGCGATTTGAATCTGTGCGTGCATCGCGGCGAAGTGCTGTCGCTGGTGGGCGGCTCCGGCAGCGGCAAAAGCACGCTGCTGCGCGAAATGCTCGGATTGGAACATCCAACGCGGGGCGAGGTGTGGGTGTTCGGCGTGTCGTTGCGTCACGGCGATCCGGCCGCGGTGCGGGCCATCCGTAACCGCTGGGGCATGCTGTTTCAGGAGGGCGCGCTGTTCTCGGCGCTGACGGTATTTGAAAACGTGGCGCTGCCGCTGCGCGAATTAAAGGCACTGGACGAGGAATTGATTCACGATCTGGTGATGTTAAAGCTCGACATGGTGGGCATCGAACGCGGTCATGCCTCCAAAATGCCGTCGTCGCTGTCGGGCGGCATGGTCAAACGCATCGGGCTGGCGCGCGCACTGTCGCTCGAGCCGGAACTGCTGTTTCTGGATGAGCCCACGGCCGGTCTTGACCCCGATCGCAGCGAGAGTTTTTGCACGCTGATTGCGGATTTGAAACGCGAGCTCGGGCTCACCGTGGTGATGGTGACGCACGATTTGGATACCATCGTGTCGATATCCGATCGCGTGGCGGTGCTGGCCGATCAGAAAATCGCTGCGCTGGGTACGGTGGCTGAAGTAGCCGCCGTGCCGCATCCGTTTATTGTTAATTTCTTCCAGGGCGAGCGCGGCAAGCGCGCGTTGGAAGGATTGCCATTGTCGGCGGCGGCACCCGCGCCGGCAAGTCCAGTGGACTGAGGAGAACTGATTCATGGAAAGTCGTGCAAACGCTATAGTCGCCGGAGCATTTACCGTGCTGCTGGGCATCAGTGTGATCCTCGCTGCGTTGTGGTTCAGCCGCGAGAATTACGATCATGTCACCTATGTGCTCGAATCGAAGCATTCGGTGTTCGGGCTTAACCCGCAGGCCCCGGTGCGCTTGCGCGGCGTGCCCATCGGCAAGGTGCAGGGCATCGAATTCGATAGCGAAGATCCCAATCTGATACTCATCACCATTCTGGTGAAAGGCGGATCGAGAATTACCCGCGGCACCTTCGCGCAGCTCGGCGCACAGGGCATCACCGGCACCTCGTATGTGATGCTGGAAGACGATGGCAAGAAGCCCGAGTTTTTGCTGCCCTCCACCGACAAAGCGAGCCGCATCGCCGTCAAGCGAGCGTTGTTCGACGAACTCGCCAATTCCGGGCAGGAGATTCTGGGCAACGTGAGCCGGGTGGCCAAGCAACTGGAAATGCTGCTGAGCGAACCGAATCAGGTGCAACTGGTCGGCGCGATTGGAACGGTGCGCGGCATGGCGGAGCGCATCGACGTTTTGGCGAAGGCGCTGGAACCCGGCGCAAAAAATTTGCCCGCGCTTGCCGGCGATGCACGCAAGACCATGGCCAGCGCCGATGCAGCGTTGCGTGATCTCACACCGGCATTGCAGGAGGCCAAGACCGCGCTCGCCAGTATCGACAAACTCGCGCGCGAATACACGCAGCGCGCCGATACATGGGAGCGCCTTGCCAAAAGCGCCGAGCAGGTCGGCAACGCCACGCAAGGCGCGGCGAGCGACATCACCCCGCGCGCGAATGCGCTGCTCGAAGATATCGCGCGCAACTCGCGCAATCTCGATCGCTTGCTCTCTGATCTGAACGAACAACCTGCCGGCCTGGTGTTTGGGCGTCAGCCGGCGCGCCCCGGCCCCGGCGAGCCGGGCTACACCGAACCCGCAAGGAGCAAGTGATGCTAATAAAACTTAAGTATTTGTTTTTATTGAGTTTTTTATTATCCATGGCAGGCTGTTCCCTGGGCCCGGAAAAGCGTGATCCGCCTGCCGTTTTCGACCTCGGGCCGCAGCGCAATTTTGCGGCTAACTCGCCAGCGCGAGACAGCGGCGCAACCTGGTTGATACCCGCGGTGAGCGCCAGCCCGTGGCTCGACAGCCAGAACATCATGTATCGGCTCACCTATCGCGACGCAGGCCGCCCCGAAGCCTACGCACAACACCGCTGGGCGATGTCGCCCGCGCTGCTACTCACCGAACGGCTGCGCAGCCGCTTTGCGGCGGCTGCGCGCGGCGTGGTGTCTACCCAGGATGGCGCCAAGGCAGATTTTTCATTGCGCATCGAGCTTGAGGATTTCAGCCAGTCGTTCGATGCGGCAGACACCAGCAAAGTTACCGTGCGTCTGCGCGCCTCGCTGATCGATCTGAACACTCGGGCGCTGCACGCGCAACGCACCTTCAACGTCGAGCGGCCCGCCGCGCCCAACGCACCCGGCGCGGCGCAGTCACTGGCGACCGCCAGCGACGCGGTGATCGAAGAGATCGTGGCGTGGGCCACGCGCAGTCCGGCAAAGTAGGCAACGTAAACAGGAGGCGACCATGGGCACGATTTTCAGCAAAATTATCACGCGTGAAATTCCCGCGAAAATTGTTTACGAGGATGATCTGTGCCTGGCGTTCCATGACGTTAACCCGCAGGCGCCGATACACGTATTGTTGATCCCGAAAAAGGAAATCCCGCGGCTGGTGGATGCGACGGCAGAGGATGCCGCGTTGTTAGGGCATCTGATGTTGACCGCCAACAAAATTGCGCAACAACTCGGCGTGGGTGAAGCGTTTCGCCTCGCGGTGAACAACGGCGCGGACGCGGGGCAGAGCGTGTTTCATTTGCATCTGCACATATTGGCGGGGCGGGCGTTCAAGTGGCCGCCGGGGTAGTGGGCTGACCGTATTGTTCAGTGCGGGAAATCGAGTTCCCGCTGGTGTCGCAACGCGAGTATGCGCACCTCGCCTTTGACCGGGATAAAGCGATACAGCGCGACGTATCCGGTCTTGCCGAAAGAAATCACCAGCTCACGCACCTCGCGTTGAACGCCCTCCACGCGGCGTCCGGCGTACGGGTGCTGCGCCAGCATTTCCACCGCGCTGCGTATGGCCGAGGCCGACGCAACAGCCGCGGCGGGATCGTGCTCCGCAAGAAAACGGAACACGCGCGCCAGATCATCCAGCGCACGCGATGCATAGACAATCCGTATCACGCCCGTTGCGATTTCGGCCGGGGTGCGTTGGCGTCCGTCGCAAGACGTTCCATCCACGCATGTACATCATCTGCTGCATAGACCGGTGCGCCTTTGTCGATGGCGGCATCGGCGGCAAGCGCTTCTTTCACGAAGGTGCGATAGCGCTCCTCGCGTTCGACCTCGCGCGCGATGGCTTCGATCATCATGCCGTGCGGTGTGCGGTTGGTGGCGCGGGCGAGCTTCGCCACGCGGGCCTTGAGTTTTTCCGGGAGCTTGAGCGTGGTGGGGGAGGGCATGATGATTGGTTCAATGTCAGTCGGAGTATTACCATGGTAACACTCGATACCCGATGCAGCAAACGCACATCGGCAGCATTTTACGTAATCCGGGTGGGATGCTGGTGGGCGCAGCGAACCGCATCAACCGTGAGCGTAATCATGCGGCGTGCGAACCTCGACCGATGCGGTTCCTTCGGCACACCGCATTCTACGCAAGCTAACTCTTTAGGGTAAGGATCCCTACGAACACCCACAGTACCAAAACACCTACTACTGTAACTGTCGGCAATACGAGCATTTTGATCAGAGTTTCATCTTGCGACAGCGCACCCAAAATGAGTGCGGTCAGCCAAGAAAATACAATAATCGCGAAGGTGCCGGAATATAGTTTTTGCCAACTTTCGTAGCTGAGCGGGATAGAATGTTGGTCACCCCATTCCTTCATCACCATTACCTTCATTGGTAGATTGCAACTTTGGGAGTTGTATTTTTCGGGTATGGTGCGAACTCGTGATTGACTCAACGAATCCATGATTTCCTTGTAATTTTTGTGGTCCGTCCGTGCGGTGTCGAATGCGGTGCGCCCCGTTGAATTTCGTGCCAGTACGCTTGCCTTGGCGTCGATCAGTATCTTTACCGTTTCGAGGTGGCTTCTTTGCGCTGCTTTGATAAGCGGAGTCTCACCGTCGCATGCGGCTGCATTGACATTGGCGCCAGCAGCAATAAGGAACTTGACCACCTCTATTTGTCCCGATGCGGCGGCCCAATGCAAAGCGCTGTCTCCATTCATCGCTCGCTCGTCAACGTTGGCGCCGTAACGAAGTAAGCGTTGTAGTATTTCGAGCGACGGTGTTGGATGGGTGTAACTAATCTGAGGTGTCGCGCTTAATAGCGGTTTATTTCCGTATCGTGAATTTGTAACCTGTGCTCCAGCACGTAGTAATAGTTCGACGATTTCCAAATTTCCTCGTTGCGCTGCGGCAGCAAGTGGTGATATGCCGTAATAATTATTTGCGTCAGCACCCGCAGCAAGAAGTTCAGATACTTTTGCGTTATTACTATGGACTGCCGCCATGTATAGATCGGAGGGTTGTTGCGCCTGGATATGAAAATGTAAAAACCAGCCGATCACCCAAGGTGAAAGCCCAATGACCAGCACGACGGTTCTGAATGTCCATCTACAAAAGCGAATGGCCATGGAAAGTCCTCGTCAGGCTAACCGACGGATGCGGGCAAGTTAATTTCAACTGTTACACCACTTCGATTTCCCCAATTCCGCGCCGTAGCCCGTCCCCCATGAAATTCCGCAATCAGCCGCACGATATAAAGCCCCAGTCCCAGATGCGGGTTATCACCGCTCGCTTCCTTGCGCACGGAGATCATGGAATCGAACAACCGGTCAGCAATCTCCGGCGGCAGCGGCGGGCCGCTGTTGCTGAACTGAACCACGGCTTCGTTGCCGGCGCGTTGCAGGCTGACTGAAACAGGCGTGCCTGGCGTGGCGAAGTCGGCGGCGTTGGCGGCGAGTTTGTCGAGCATTTGCGCGAACAGGTCGGGTGCGCCGGTGAGCGTGACGGGTTCTTCGCGCATGCTGAGTTCAAACACGCAGTTTTTGTAGGCGCTGCTGTAGCCGCTGACGCATCCGGCGAGCACTTCTTTGGCATCGAAGGCCGTGCGTTCTTCGTTGCGCACGGCCTGCTCCAGCCGGTTGGCTTCGGCCATGCGCGTCAAGATGGTTTCCAGCCGGTTAAGGCCGCTTTCCGCGCGCGTGACATACACGTTGGTGTCCTGCGGCATTGCCTGCAGTTTCAGGTTGTCGAGCGATGAGCGCACCACCGCTATTGGCGTGCGCAGTTCGTGGCTTAAGCGTTGCGCGAGTTTTTCTAAATGGGCGTTGTATTGCGCCAGGCGGTCGAGCATGGTGCTGAACGCGCGCGACAGATCGCCGATTTCGTCGTTGGCGTGTTCGGCGGTGACCAGTTCGCGGATACGGCCTTTGGAGTCGATGGCGTTTTCGGCTTCGTCGCGCAGCCGCCGCAGCCGCCAGCTCAAGCGCGACGCAAACAGCAGCAGCACCAGCGCCACCGCGCCAAACGCGATCAACGTCACCGCCGCGAGTTGCTGAAACGCGCGGTTGCCGAGCGACACAATGGCGTCGGTGTTTTCTTCGACGATCACCGCAGCGACGACTTTCTCGCCCACCCAGATCGGATGCGCCGCCGACAAAATCGCTGTGCGTCCCTGCGTGCCGGCGCGCCGCCGCAGGCTGGGCGTGCCGTCGAGCGCGCGTTCGAGTTCGCGTCCGCCGAAGATCACGTCGTTGGGGATAAATTCCTCATGCGGATGCGCGGGCGGCGGAAACATGCGGCGGAACACGGGCTGCAACACCGTGTTTACCAGTTTTTCCAGCGGGCCGAAGCTCGCCGTGCCGCCGTCGTATTTGTGTTTGGTTTCGAGATTGCCGGCGGTGGCCACCAGTTGCAGTTGGGTATCGACCACCCAGATGCGCAGTCCCGCGCGCGCGAGGCCGGTGACAAT
>JAYVQD010000251.1:0-7273 GCA_043777275.1 Nitrosomonadales bacterium | reverse complement strand
AATATGCTTTCGCCCGAAATTTCTGCGAAAAATCGTTCCCTCTGAGAAATCGGCATTTTCATAGAGGCTGAATAGAGACGAAAGATCAATATGTACCCAGTGTGCGCAGAAACTCGCGGGCATCAAGCACCCGTTCAATGCCCAGCACCGCATCGCGCACCTGCTCCGCCCGCGCGCGCGGCAAAATCGCATCCGTGTTCTGCATGAACTTCTCAACGATAGCGTCCGCGCTCGCCGGGTGATCGGGAAAAATATTATCGCGGCAGCGCAGCTCGCGCCCGTCTTTCATGTTGACGACAATCTCGCCGGAACGCGATTTCGGAAAACCCGGATTCGGATCGATTTCATAGCTGACTTTCTGCGCCAGCTTGAGCAATTCAGGATCGGTATACGACGGCGCTTCGATTTCATTCAGCCCGAACTTGCCGCGCATCAGCGCGCACGCCACCGAGTACGGCAGGCTGAACTGCGCCGAATAACTGCTCGCCGGTTTTAATTTGGATGCCAGCGGCTCGCACACCAGCGGCACGGCGGCATCACAAATCAGCGCGCGTATCGACACCACGTTTTGTGCGCTGAAGATTTCTTCTTTCGCCAGCGTGATCGCGGCATTCATGAACGCATGCAATTGGTGGCACGCCGGAAACAGCTTGATCGAGGTGCGGGTGAATTCCCAAGTGTCGCCTAAACCTTCAACCACCGAATCAGGCTGCGCGCCCGCCGCGTGCTCACCGAGAAAACAGGTATACAACCCGAAGCGCCCTTCATACGCCTGCGCCGGCCCCACATAGCCCGCGCGCGCAAACGCCGCCGCCGTAATCCCCGATGCGCCCGCCCAGCCGGGATGCAAGCGCTTGGTCCACGAACCTTCCTGCAACGGTTGCAGCGTGCCCGAGGTCACGCTCAAAGCCACACCCTGCGCCAGCGTGTGTTGTGCGGCATCGAGCTTCATCAAACGCCCCGCCGCCACCGCGCTGCCGAATACGCCCGCGATGCCGGTCGCGTGAAACCCGGCGTTGACGAAGCCGCCTTTGGCCGCCGCGGCGATGCGCGCCGAAATCTCCAGTCCCAGCAGGGTGGCCATCACCATCTCCTGGCCCGTGGCCTTGGCATGCGCGCCCATGCCCAGCACCACCGGCACGCAACTCGCCGACAAATGCACCGAGCCCGGCAGATAGGTGTCGTCATAGTCGAGACCATGCACGAGGATGCCGTTCATCACCACCGCGTCACGCAGCGCGAGTGTGGCGCCCATGCCGATCACCGTGCTGTCGCCGCTGCCCAGACTGCTCAATGCCGACAACGCCACCGGCGCGAACGGGTAACGCGAGGCGGCAAACGCCGTACCGATGGCGTCGAGCATCACCAGCGTGGCGCGTTCGCGCACTGCGGGGGGAATATCATCGTACGTGCGTGACGCAACAAATTGCGCGACTTGTTGCGACAGCGTTTGCGGATTGCTCATCAATCGGCGCCTTCTCGTTAGCTTGCGTTTAGTTAGTCGGCCCGCATCCCAACCGCCTGAATCACTTTCTTATTCTGCTCCAACTCGCGGCGTATCATCCGGGAGAATTCCTGCGGCGTGTTGCCGATGGCATCGGTACCGGATGCGGCGAATTTGTCGCGGGTTTCGGCTAACCGCAGCACGCTTCTGATGTGCGTTTGCAGGTAATCGACAATCGGCGCGGGCAGATTCGCCGGACCGAGCACGCCCTGCCATGGCGCGGTTTCAAAATCTTTTACGCCGGCTTCGGCCAACGTCGGCACCTCAGGCAGATACGGCACGCGCTCGCGGCCTGACGTGCCGAGTATTTTCACCCGCCCGCTTTTGATGAACGGCATCACGGTGGGCGGTGTGGTGAAAATGAGTTGCACTTCGCCGCCGAGCAACGCAGTCAACGCGGGCGCGCCACCCTTGAACGGCACGGAAACCATTTGAGTGTTTGTGAGCAGCTTGAACAACTCCGCGGCCAGCGCACCGGAACTGCTGGGCGTGGCGAGGGCGACGTTGAGTGCGCCCGGTTTCGCACGCGCCAACGCGATCAATTCCTGCGTGGTGTTGGCCGGCACGGTTGCATTGATCGCCAGCAGCAACGGCTGCTGGCCCGCGAGTGTGATCGGCGTGAAATCCTTGTACACATCGTACGGCACTTTGCGATAGATGAACGGCACTATCGTGTGTGCGGCATAGGTGAACAGCAGCGTGTAACCATCGGCCGGTGCGCGAGCGACGATTTCGTTTCCGAGCACGCCACCTGCGCCAGGACGGTTATCCACCACGAACGGTTGTCCGGCGAGTTCGCTCAGTTTGCTGACGGTAAGCCGCGCGATGATGTCAGTGCCGCCACCTGCAGCTACGGGAACGATCACGCGCACGGGGCGTTCGGGGTAACGGGTGGCGGCTTTGGCCGCAGGCTGTGCGTGCGTGATCGTCACCACGAAAAGTGACAATAAAATACTGTTTAAAAACAGATACTTATATCTCATTTTTGCTTACCGCTACTTCATCCCTTACCGTCGTTCCCGCGCAGGCGGGAATCCATAACACAGTGTCACTTGCGACAACGCATGGATTCCCGCCTGCGCGGGAATGACGGTGAAGAGGTATCACCAAGAAACCTACGCGGCTGGCTCGGCCCGAACAATCAACGCATCCAGCACCCGCGCACCCACGCCGCTTTCATAAACCATCAGCGGATTGATATCCATTTCCGCGACGCTATCGCGGAAATCATGCGCGAACCACGACAGCCGCACGATGGCATCCACCACCGCGTCACGATCCCGCGCGCTCATGCCGCGCACGCCGTCGAGCAGCTTCACGCCGCGCAGTTCGTCGAGCATTCCGTTCGCCTGTGCTGGCGTGACCGGCGCGGCACGATACGCGATGTCTTTCAGCACTTCGACAAAAATGCCGCCCAGCCCCGCCACGACTATCGGCCCAAACACCGGATCGCGTATCACGCCGAGCATCAGCTCCACACCGGGGCGCGCCATTTCCTGCACCAGCACGCCGTTGATTTTTGCCTGCGGCGCATATTGCCTGGCGGACTTGACGATGGCGTCGTACGCCTCGGTGATAGCTGCTGCACCTTCGACACCCAAACGTATGCCACCGGCTTCGGTTTTGTGCGCGATATCGGGCGAATCGATTTTCAGCGCCACTTTGCCGCCGATGTTCGCCGCGAGACTCACCGCTTGCGCTGCGTTTTCCGCCAGCGCCTCCTGTGTCACCGGCAAGCCGTAACACGCCAGCAGTTGCTTGGCTTCGCGCTCGGTGATTTTGTCATCCAGCGCCTGCATGCGGGTTTGCGCCAGCGCTTGATCGATGCCCGCCGGACGCACCGGCGTTAGCGCACCAGATTTTTGCGCAGCGACGTATTGCCCGAAATCGTACGCCGCGCGTATGCCGCGCGCGCACGGCGTGGCGTCACGGTAAACCACCACGCCCTGGCTTATCAGATCGCGCGCCTTGAAATCTTTGTCGTCCACGCAGCCGCCCACCCACAGCAACGCTGTCTGCTTGCCGCACTGATTCATGATCTCCACGGTTTGCAGCAGATTACTTTTGGTCGGCGACGGCACGATGGGGATCATCACGTCCACGCCGAGGTCCGTCGCTATGGTCATCAGCGCCTTGCGATAAAAATCCTGATCGCCGGTGGCGGCCGAGGTGAGATCGGTGGGGTTGCCCACCTTGCCGTAGCCGGGCATCAGCTTGTCCAGTGCTGCCTGCGTCTCGGTGGCAAACGCATTCCATTGCAAACCGAAGGTGGCGCCCGCGTCAGCCATGTTGACGATGTTGCCCCCGGTGGGCGCCACCGCCGCCAGCCCGCACCCCTTGGGCCATGTGCGTTTGCGCAGAAACACTGCCGTCTCATATAACTCGTTGCACTCGTTCACCTGGATCAAACCATACTGGCGGCACACCGCTTTGATGATGTCGTTGTCGCCTGCAATCGCGCCGGTGTGCGAGGCGGCGGCGCGGCTACCCGCTTCGGTGGAGCCGATCTTCAATATCACCAGCGGCTTTTCCAGTTCAGCCGCTTCTGCGGCAAGGCGGCGGAATTTCTCGCCGCTCTTGATGCCCTCAATCGCCAGCAGCACGACGTTGGTGGTTTCCGAATGCAGCATGAAGCGCGCAAAATCCAGCGTGTCGATATCGGCCTCGTTGCCGCAACTGGCCTCGTAGCTGATGCCCAGGCCATGCTCCATCGCGCGCCACATCACGTTGATCTGGCCCAGCCCGCCGCTGTGGCTCACCACGCCGATATCGCCCGCCGCCACTTGCGGCCCCTTGATCGCGGCGGTGGAGGTCATGGCAAAGCGATCCACAAAATTCACGATGCCGTTGCAGTTGGGTCCCATGAAACGAATACCGTTCGCCTTGCCGAATGCGATCAGGCGTTGCTGGCGTTCGCGCCCTTCCTCGGTACCCGTCTCCGCAAAACCGCCGCTGAACACGGTCACAAAACGCACACCGATAGACGCGCAGTCAGCGAGCACATCGAAGACACGCTCGCTCGACACCACCAGCCCCACATGATCCGGCGTCTCCGGCAAATCCTTCACGCCGGGGTAGCACGCGAGGCCGTTGATGGCTTTCAGGCGCGGATTAACCGGATAAATTTTTCCGCCAAAACCAAAGCCGGTCATCTGCTGAAATACGCGCCCGCCGAACGATGTCGGGTGATCGGTCGCGCCCACCAGCGCGACGCTGCGCGGCGCCATCAACGGAGAAATATCGGGTAAATTCGTCAAGGGCAAGGGTGCATTCATCTCTGATTACACCCGCAAATCGTCGGCAAACCCGCTCGCCGAGCCTACCATCGTTTTGACGCCTTGCTGGTTTTCGCACCAGCATTCGACGCTGATGTGCGCTCTGCTGTCCACCTCGTCCACGCTTTTAATCACCGCGCGCGCGGTCAGCGTTTCGCCTGCGATCACTGGCTTGATAAACGATACGGAAATTTTGCCGCCTTTGACAAAACCGGTTCCCAGCCACCGCGTCATCATTTGCGACACGTAGGCAGTGGACATCAGGGCTTGCGCCAGCGGCGCGGGAAAGCCTTTTTGTTTGGCCCACTCGACATCGGTGTGGATGGATTTCGGGCGCACGCCGGAATAACAATCGATCTGGCGTTGCGTGATGGTTTTTTTCAGCGGCGGCAGTTCGCGACCCACCGTTAATGTATCGATGGTTTCAACGGTTTTTGGCATGTTCATGCACTCCTGATTTCGGGAACAGCATCTGCGTAAAGTGGCCGCGCACCAGCAGCGTGCCGGTTTCCTCGTCGCGTGTTTCAAACTCGGTGACCATGTAGTGCCGCCCGCGTTTTTCGTGTTTGTCGATCACCTTGCCCCGTGTACGCACACGCATGCCCGCGCGCAGCGGCTCGACAAACTCAAAGTGCATCTTGGCATGCAAGCCCGCCGGCACGATGTATTTGCCGTGACGCATCAACAGCGCCTGATTGCCCAGCAGCACCGGATGCGCGATTTTCCCCTGAAAGGGTGAATCAGGCGCATCCGCAAAATACCAGGGATCGTGGTCGTCCACGGCGAAGGCAAAGGTTTCGATATCTTCGGGCTTAATCAGGAAATCGTCGGACATGAGTTCCTCGCCCACCGTTACCGCTTCATAATTGATTTCTTTAAATTCGATCACCGGGTTTGCCTTTTAGTCAGAGAGTTGTTGAATCAACGCCGCCACGTCATCCACTGTTTCAAGTTGCCGCAGGGTATCGAGCACACTATCGCGCTGCTTTTGTGGCAGGCGCGCCGCCGTCATGTCGTGAAACTTGTCCGCCACCTGCGCATCGCTCAACGGATTCTTGAAATGCCCCAGCGGATAAATAATTTCCCGAGTGTGCGTGGCGCCGTTTCGAGTGCGCACGCTCACGCGCCCCGGCGCGCCTTCGGGATACGCAGCGGACAAACGCTGATCCTCGCGCACTTTCACTTTCGCCATCAGCGCGCGTAATCCCTGATCCGCCAGCCGCGCATCGGTAAACGACGCATCGGTTACAGCGCCGTCCATCAACGCCGTCGCCACCACATACGGCATGCTGTGGTCAGCCGTCTCGCGCGTGGCCGGCGCCCAGCGCGACGGCTCAGTGCCCATCATCATCAGCGCCGCGCCGTAGGTATCGACCACGATCTCGTCGACCTCATCAAGGGCAAACTGGCCGCGCAATTGCAGCGCGGCGAACACCGGCGCCTGCCCGTGATAACAGATCGGCAGGCATTTCAGATGTGTCTCGGTAATCAGGTGTTTTCTCATTTTCGTCACGTCGGGCAAAGGCCACTCGTGATGGCCTATCACCTGCCACAAGCCGCCATCGCCCTCGAACACCGCGGGCGGCCCGGTGAAACCATCCTGCGCCAGCATTGCCGCAAACACCGCGTTGCGCGACGCATTCGCGCCCGCACAGCCTTTCCAGTTCGACAGGTGTCCGCGGCGCGCCTGTGCCAGCGCCATGTTGGGCGCCAGTGCCAGCGACACGGCATTGGCCATTTGATCGTGATTTAGTTTCAATAAGGCGCCCACGCCGAGCACACAGCCCAGCACGCCATACACCGGCTGATCCCAGCCCTTGGCGTTGACATCAATTGCGTCGCAAAAACTGCAATACACATCGTACGCCAGCGTGATCGCGTTGATGAGTGATTTGCCGTCGGCGTGAATGCTTTCCGCCACCGCGATAATGCCCGCGTTCATATCACTCGGATGGCCGCGGCTTTTGCCGAGGTAGGTATCGCTGATGTCGAGCAGCCGCGTCATCACGCCGTTGGCGAAGGCCGCGTTTTCGGGCGTGGTTTTGATCGCGCTGCCCCACACGGTGGCAGGATGATCCGTGCGTGCGCGCGCGGCGACCTTGTGCGCCATGGCGCTGGTCGGGTTGTCGTACGCGCCGAGCGCGCTGGCGAAGGTGTCGATCACCCGCCGCTTGCATTCATGCACCACGGCAGCAGGCAGCGCGTCATACGAAGCGCACTCCGCGAACGCCACCAGACGCTCGGTGGTTATATCGTAAGTATTTGTTTTTATTGAGTTATTTGACACGCCGCCGATTACTCCGCTTTGATGCCTGCGATCTTGATAACGCCTGCCCATTTCACCATTTCACTTTTGACCAGATTGCCCAACTCCGCGGGCGTGCCGGTGTCGCCATCCAGGCCTTGCGCATCCATCACGGATTTCGCATCCGCTTGCGCGATACTTTTGCGCACCAATTCGTTGAGTCGATTCACCACCGGTTGCGGCGTGCCG
>JAYVQD010000250.1:0-7289 GCA_043777275.1 Nitrosomonadales bacterium | reverse complement strand
GCGCCGATATCGCGGTGCATTCGCTCAAAGATGTGCCGATGCATTTGCCCGAAGGCTTCACGCTGGGCGCGATTCTGGATCGCGCCGATCCGCGCGACGCGTTGGTGTCGAATACATACGCCTCTTTGACGGCGCTGCCGCCCGGCGCGCGCGTGGGCACCTCGAGCCTGCGCCGCGAAAGCCAGTTGCGCGCGACGTTTCCCCATCTGCGGATTGAACCGCTGCGCGGCAATGTGCAAACGCGACTGCGTAAACTCGATGAGGGCATGTACGACGCGATCATTCTCGCTGCCGCCGGCTTGAAACGGCTCGGACTGGAACAGCGCATTAGCGCCACCATCGCGCCCGAAGACATGCTGCCCGCCGTCGGGCAGGGCGCGCTGGCGATCGAGTGCCGCAGTGATCGCGCGGATGTGCTGATGCTGCTGAAATTGTTGCACGATGACGCCACCGCCGCGTGCGTGTTCGCCGAGCGCGCGTTGTCGCGTTCGTTGGCGGGCAGTTGCAATGTGCCGTTGGCGGGTTATGCGCAGATTACCGGCGCGCGCCTGCATCTGCGCGGCTACGTGGGCGCGCCCGACGGCACGCGCCATGTGAGTGCGCAGGCCGAGGGCGCGGTAGCCGATGCCGAAGCATTGGGCATGGCGCTCGCCGCACAGCTCAAAGCGCAAGGCGCGGATGCCATTCTGGCGCTGGCCGCGCTCGACCACCCATGAGCGGTGCGCTTGCCGGGCGCGGTGTCGTCATCACGCGGCCCGCAGGCGAAGCGCAGCGGCTCGCGGCGCTGGTGCGTGAAGCCGGCGGCGAGCCGCTGTTGTATCCGGCGATTGAAATCCTCGACGCCCCCGACCCGCGCGCGCTGGATGCGGTGATTGACCGGCTCGATGATTTTAATCTGGCGATATTTATCAGCCCCAGCGCCGTGGACAAAGCGATGACACGCATCCGCGCGCGGCGCACGTTGCCGGTGACATTGCGTTGTGCGGCGATAGGGCCGGGCGGCGTGCGCGCGCTGCAACGCTTTGGCGTCACCGATGTGCTTGCACCGGAGCACCGCTACGACAGCGAGTCGTTGCTGGCGTCTTCTTATATGCAGAGCGTGCGCGGCCTGCGTATCGTTATTTTTCGCAGTGACGGCGGGCGCGAGTTATTGGGCGAAACGCTGGCCGCGCGCGGTGCCAGGGTCGAATATGCCGCGTGTTACCGGCGCGGCAAACCCGAAGCCGATATTGCGCCGCTGCTGGCGGCGTGGCAGTGCGACAGCATCGCCGCGGTTATCGTGACCAGCAGCGAGGGACTGCGGAATTTTTTTGAGCGCATCGGCACGGCTGGGCAGGCCGGGCTAAAGAACACGCTGGTAGTCGTGCCGCACGCGCGGATCGCCGCTGCCGCGCGTGAACTGGGCATCACGCGCGTGGTCGAATCGGCATCCGGTGACGACGCGCTGATGCAAACGGTGGCGCACACGCTGCTGCAGAATGGTGCTTGACGCTTGAACCGCCCCCGCCGCGCGTTGCATACTCATGACCTTAGATGGAAACCACGCCATGATTGATCCCGCTGCTGCTGCGCCACCACCACCGCCACCATCGCCACCACCGGCCCCGAGTGCCGTTGCGCCGCGCTCGTTCGCCGGTTATTTCGCATTGGTGGTGTTGCTGGCGCTGGCCGCAATGGGTATCGCGCTGTGGCAGACGCACAACGCGCAGCAGGAAATCGACAGCCTGCGTCAGGACGTCGCCAAGCGGTTTTCCGACATGGATGCGCAAACCAAAACGAGCCGCATCGCCGGCGATCAGTTGCGCGATGCGACGCGCGAAGCCGCAGTGAAACTCGGCGTGCTGGAAGCGAAGCTCGCCGAATCGCAAAGCCAGCAGATCGCGCTGGAAGCGTTGTACCAGGATTTGTCGCGCAATCGCGACGAGTGGGCCTACGCCGAAATCGAACAGACGCTGCTCATCGCCAGTCAGCAATTGCAGTTGGCGGGCAATGTGAAAGCCGCGTTGATCGCCTTGCAGGCGGTCGACACGCGCCTGCAGTTCATGAATCGGCCGCAACTCACCGCACTGCGCAAGGCGCTCAGTCAGGATATCGCCACGCTCAAGGCGGTGCCGCAAATCGACACGCAGGGTCTCGGCGTGCGCATCGAAACCCTGCTGGCGACGGTGGACAAACTGCCGCTGGCGGCGGAAACGCGGCCCGCGGCGGATGGCACGGCTAGTCCAGTTGTGCCGGTAGCGCCGGGCGCCGATAGCGGCGCGAGTACCACCGCGCGATTCTGGCGCGAAGTGTGGACGGATCTGAAGCAGCTCGTGCGGGTGCAACGCATCGACCGCGCCGATGTGCCGTTGCTGTCGCCGGCGCAGACCTTTTTTCTGCGCGAGAATCTCAAGCTGCGATTGCTCACCGCGCGCATGGCGCTGCTCACGCGCGATCACGCGACGTTCCGCAACGATCTGCAAGCAGCGCGCGAATGGCTTGCGCGTTACTTTGATGCACGCGATAAATCCGTGGCCTCGGCCATCGCGTCGCTCGCCAGCCTGCAAACGTCCGACATCAACACCGCGCTGCCCGACATCGCCGCCACCATGGACGCGATGCGCGCGGTGTCGCAGACACGCGCGCGCGCGAAATAAGGATGTATTGTAACATTATGTTTTTAAACACTATTTTTATCATAATTCACGATACGCCCACGCAGGCAGCGGCCTCATGAAGCTGCTGTTCTGGATCATCGCGGCGATCGCGGTGGCGGTCGGGCTGGTGGCGGCAGCGGTGCGATCGAGCGCGGGCTATGTGCAAGTGGTGTGGTCGCCCTATCGCATTGAGCTGTCGCTGGTGATGGTCATCGTGCTGCTGATCGCGGTGTTTGCGCTGGCGTATGTGTCGATGCGTTTGATTGCGGCGATGGTGGATATGCCGCGGCACGTGCGCGAGTATCGTCAGGGGCGGCGCAAGCGCAAGGCGCTCGCATCCCTGGTCGAAGCGCTGCATGAATTTTTCTCCGGCCGCTACGCGCGCGCCGAAAAAGCGGCCGCCATCGCCATCGATCTGGGTGAACAGCCCGGTTTGGCCGCGATGTTGGCGGCGCGCGCGGCGCACGAATTGCGCGCGCCGGAGCGGCGCGATGGCTACCTCGTGCAAGGGGCGGCGCATTTGCCGTCCGATGACATTATGAAGGTCATCACCGAAGCGGAATTATTGCTGGATGAACACCGTGCCGGCGATGCGCTGGCGGTGCTGCAAACGTTGCCGAAAAAACACACCGCAGGGCTGCGTCTCGAATTAAAGGCGCTGCAACAGGCGAAGGAGTGGGAAAAATCTCTCGCGGTGATAGACCAACTCGAACGGCGCAAGGTGTTCGATCACGAACAAGCGGCGGAGTTGCGCCGTCACGCGCTGGCGCAACATCTCAAGCGGCGCGCCATCGACCTGGCCACGCTCGATGAGGCGTGGCGCAAAGTGCCGGAGGCGCTGCGCCGCGATACCGTCATCGCGCGCGCGGCCGCGCGCGGTTATGTTGCGCTGAAGTCCGCTGCGGGCGGGCAGCGCGCCGCCGAAATTATCGAGCGCAGTCTGGAGTACACCTGGGATGGCGACCTCGCCAGAATTTATGCGGACTGCGCGGGCGCCGATGTGGTGAAACAGATCGAACGTGCAGAGCGCTGGCTGTCAGCACAGTCGAGCGATGCGTCTTTGCTGTTTGCGCTGGGGCGGCTGTGCGTGCGTCAGTACCTGTGGGGCAAGGCGCAGAACTATCTGGACGCCAGCATCTCCATCGAGCCCACGCCGGTGGCGCATCTGGCTGCCGCGCAACTGCATCAAAAACTCGGCAACGCCGATGCCGTGCGGCGTCACATCTGGGCGGCGCTGGAGCTGGCGCTGGTCAAGTTGAACGAACGAAACGCCGGCAACAGCCTTTGACCGTTGACCGCGCTGCGGCTTACTTGGGCTGTTACTGAGGTTCTTACTGCGGCTTAATCCCCGCCGCCTTAATCACCCGCCCCCACTTTTCGGTTTCCGTTTTGATGTACGCGGCAAACTGCGCGGGTGTGCCGGCGACAATTTCCGCCCCTTCGTTGGCCATGTGTTTGGCGACATCGGGTGCTCGCAGCGCGCGCACGGCTTCCTGCGACAAACGATCGAGCACGGCTTGCGGCGTGCCCGCCGTGGTCAAAAATCCGAACCATTGTGTGGCTTCGTAACCCGGCACGGTTTCTCCGATGGCGGGCACCTCGGGCAAAAACGGCGAACGCTTCACCGTGGTGACGCCCAACGCGCGCAGGCGGTTGGTTTTGATATAACTCATCACGGTCGGCAGCGAGGGAATCTGCGCGGAGATTTCTCCCGACAAGTGCGCGATGACGGCTGCGCCCGACCCTTTATACGGCACATGCACCAGATTGATTTTGGCGAGATGTTTGAACAGCTCCAGCGACAAATGCGGACTGGTGCCGATGCCGGCCGAGCCGACGTTGATTTCGCCGGGTTGTTTTTTGGCGAGCGTGACTAAATCCGTGACACTGCGCGCAGGCACTGACGGATGCACCACCAGCGCATTGGGCACCGCCGCGATTTGCGTCAGCGGCGCGAGATCGCGCATCGCATCGTACGGCAGCTTGGCGTACATCCACACGTTCAGCGCCAGTGTGGACGGGCTCACCAGCAAAGTGTGTCCGTCGGGCGCGCTTTTGGCCACGTTGTCGATGCCGATGGTGGTGCCCGCGCCCGCGCGGTTATCGACCACCACCGTTTGACCGAGATATTCCGTCAACTTGGCGGCGAGCACGCGCGCGAGGATGTCGGTGCCGCCGCCCGGCGCGGAAGGCACCACCAGCCGGATCGCGCGCACCGGGTAAGTTTGCGCGGTAGCGACGCCGGACGCCGCAACCAACACCACCAGAGATAATATGTAACTATTTGTTTTAATTGACATTTTTATAGCCCTTGCGGAATAACTTTAGTCTGCCTTCATGCCGGATTTTTTGATGATGAGCGCGTACAGCGCCAGCTCGCGCTTGACCAGCGCGGCCAACTCATCGGGTGTGGTGGGTGCGGCCTCTGCACCCTGATTGAGGAGCCAGGTTTTGAATTCCGTGTTGGACAGCACTTTGTTGAATTCGCTGTGCAGCCGGTTGAGTACTGCGGGCGGCGTAGCGGCGGGGGCAAACGCGCCATACCAGGTGATGGCTTCGAAGCCGGGGTAACCCGATTCCGCGATCGTCGGCAGATCAAGCGCGGCGGGCGAACGCGCAGCGCTGCTCACCGCCAGCGCGCGCAGCCGTTGGCTGCGCACAAACGGCAATGACGACGTGAGTGTGCCGAACATGAGCTGCGTCTCACCGCTTAACACCGCGGTGAGCGCGGGCGAGCTGCCCTTATACGGCACGTGAACCAGCGTCACACCTGCCGCCTCATTAAACATCACCCCCGCCAGATGCGCCGGCGTGCCGCTGCCCGATGAGCCGTAGTTGAGCTGCCCCGGATGCGCCTTGGCGAGCGCGGCGAATGCTTTCACCGAACGCACCGGCATCGAGGGATGCACCACCAGCATATTCGCCGCCGTCGCTATGCGTGTGATCGGCGCGAAATCGCGCAGCGGGTCGTAAGGCAGCTTCGCGTGCAGATTCGGATTGATCGACATCGACGTGTTCGACCCCATGAAGATCGTATAGCCGTCGGGTGCGGCGCGTGCGGCCAATTCCGCGCCGAGAATGGTGCCGCCGCCGGGCCGGTTATCGATAAACACCTGCTGGCCGAAGCCCTCGGCCAGACGCGGCGCCAGTGCGCGACCGACTAAATCCTGTCCGCCGCCGGGGGCGAAGGGGATGATGTAGCGGATGGGTTTGTTGGGGTACGCTTGCGCTTGGGCAGTTGCAGTGCCTGCAAGCGAAACCGCTGTTAAAGCTGCTGCCAAAACCGTTGTAGCTGAGTGCATTCGCTTTCCAAAATTGCGGACTTCGCAAGAGCGGGCATTGTAGATTCACCGCCTGCCCCGCACAACTAAAGATGCTGCCATCTCGCGCACGCGATTTGCCTTACACTGCCACCCATGCAACCGATACAACCTGTACAACGTGTGGCCATACTCACCAGCGGCGGCGACGCGCCAGGCATGAACGCAGCCGTGCGTGCGGCAACACGCGCCGCACTCGCACGCGGCTGGGAAATGCACGGCGTGCGCAACGGCTACGCCGGATTGATAGACGATACGATGGAGCCGCTGCACGCGCGCGACGTAGGTGGCATTATTCAGCGCGGCGGCACCGTACTTGGAAGCGCGCGTTCAGCGCAATTCGCCACCGATGCGGGCCGCGCCCAGGCGCTGGCGAATCTGAAGCGGCGTGGCATCGATGCCTTGATCGTCATCGGCGGCAACGGTTCGCAGTCCGGCGCCGACGTGCTGGCGAACGCCGGTTTTGCCGTGGTGGGCGTGGCCTCGACGGTGGATAACGATCTGGTGGGCACCGACGTCACCATCGGCGTCGATACCGCAGTGAATATCACCGTCGAAGCCATTGATCGGCTGCGCACCACCGGCTCGTCGCACAAGCGCGCGTTTCTGGTCGAAACCATGGGACGCAACTGCGGCTACATCGCGCTGATGGCGGGCATCGCCGGCGGCGCCGAAGTGATTGCCATTCCCGAATGCGAAGTCGAACCCGGTGAGGTGATTGAACGCCTGCGCGCGGCGTATCAGCGTGGCAAAACGCACGCACTGGTGGTGGTGGCCGAAGGCGCGAAGCACGGCGCGCAAGCGATAGTGCGCCATGTCGCCGAGCACCGCGCCGAAGTGGGTTTTGGTCTGCGCGTCACCACGCTGGGTCACGTGGTGCGCGGCGGCGCGCCTACCGCGGGGGATCGCATACTCGCCACGCGCCTTGGGGCCGCAGCGGTCGATCAACTCGCGCGCGGCGTGGCGGGCGTACTCGTGGGCGTGCGCGGCAACGACATCATCACCACGCCGCTGGCCGACATCGCGGGCAAGACCAAAGGCGTCAATCAGGAACTGCTGGAACTGGCGCGGGTGTTGGCGCAGTAAATGATTATTCTTACAACGATTGCCTGAATGTGATGATGAAAGACCCGGCCAAAATCTTCCCAAATCTGCCACAGCGTTTTGGAATACACTTTACCTCGGTGGGGCGGATATTGCGAGGCGGTAAATGAGGAATGCAATGCTACTATGATAGACCTGAACATCCCGCTAGAAATTTCAAGCAGTTTTTGAACGATCCTCGTATGTTCTGCCGCTCTTCACGAGCGCCCAGATAACGCGGATCAAGTGG
>JAYVQD010000249.1:0-1910 GCA_043777275.1 Nitrosomonadales bacterium | reverse complement strand
GCGCCAGAAATGCCTGCATTTTGACAATTTCCTTTTGGCGATTGGCGAGAAAACGAGGCATCAGCGGTTCCAGTTCGACTGGGACGGTCACTACAACTCTGTCGGCCATGAAAATGTGAACCTTCGTAAAACGTGGCAGGGTCTGTTACGTACAGTGCTAGCATAGCGTGAATCGCGCATTGGAGCGTTTTCGACTCCTGTGACAATCCAAACCAGACCCGTTCCCAATGTCAACTTCGAGTGCCGCCGCGGACGTTCCGGACCCACTACTGCCACCAGCCGTGAAGGATGTATTTGCCCTCTCTGACCACGACCCACGTTTTGTGGCCGAGCAGGTCAGGTTGCTGTTCCGCAACGCACCCGCCGCCATCGGTATCACCGTGGTCATTGCCGTGATCATCTATGGCTTCATGGCCAGCGTTTCGCTGCCGGATGTGGGAACCTGGCTCGGCTGGGCCCTGCTGGTGTCGGCATGGCGTGGCCAAATGGCCTGGCAATACAAGCGCGCCGGCGAAACTCCCGTCGACCCCGCGCGCTGGATGACACGTTTTCAACTTGGCGTATTTGCCGCCGGTGCGACCTGGGGTCTCCTTGGCGCGTTTTTCTTTACCCCCGCACCGACTGAGATCAGGATTGCCATCATCATGGTATTGGCAGGAATGAGTGCCGGTGCCCTTGGTGTCTTCGCCGTGGAAAAGAAAGTCTACGCCGCATTCATGCTGCCGGTGCTGCTCCCGCTTTTGATCACCTTGCTCGTGCAGGAGCAACGCGTCTATCACCAGATGGCCGGAATGGGGCTTATCTTTACCGCAGCCTGCCTGCTATTCGCCTCCAACACCAGTCGCGCGTTGAACGATGCGATACGGCTAAGGTTCGCGCACGGCGCGACGCTGGCGCTGCTGCGTGAAGAAGTGCGCATGCGCGAACAGATATCGGCGGAACTGGCAGACCAAGAGACGCACATGCGCACTCTGGTCGACAGCGTTCCCGCCTACATCACACACTTTAACAGTGACGAAATTTTGACGTACACCAACAAAGCTTATGCATCGCTTTTTGGCAAAGGGCCTGACGATATTGTCGGTCGGTCCGCGCGTGAGGTCCTTGGCGCTGCGCGCTACGATGCACAGGCCGACCAGGCACGGCGTGCGCTCGCGGGTGAGGCCCAGCACTACCAGAAACGGTTGTCCGGGCCGGATGGTGCGCCGCTCATTCTCGACGTTAGTCGTGCGCCGTATCGCAATGCGAACGGTGTGCTTGATGGCTATTATCTGTTCGCCGTTGATCGAACCGAGGAAACACGTCTTGCCGACGCCTTGCGCAGCAGCGAGACACAAGGGCAAATGCTGTTACGCAGTCTGGAGCTGACGGGGGAAGCTATTTTCTACAAGGCGCTGGATGGAACCATCGCCTCATGGAACCGTGGTGCCGAGCTTATCTACGGTTATACCACCGACGAAGCCATTGGCCGAAATCCGCGTGACCTTTTTATGGCAAATTTATCAGATGAGGAGTACGAAAGAGTTCTGCAACGAATCAACTCCGGCGAGCCGTCCGCTTTCGAAGCCCGGCGCCAGCGCAAGGATGGCCGCCAATTACACGTACTGGTTTCCACCAGTCCGATATTCGAACAAGATGGCACCCTGATCGGCGAGATCACCATCGCCCGCGACATCACGGAAATGAAGCTCGGGCAACTCGCGCTGGCGAAGGCCGAGCGTGAATTGCGTGTCCTGATCGACAATATGCCGGCGTTGATTTGCTACATCGACCGCGATTTGCACTTCCGGATGGTAAATAAAGCCTACGCTGAGCATTATGGCAAGAGTGCGACCGATATGATCGGCCGCAGTTTTCGCGACCTTTTCGTTCCGACAGCATTGACGCGGGTCGAACATTATTTCCAGCAG
>JAYVQD010000248.1:0-7358 GCA_043777275.1 Nitrosomonadales bacterium | reverse complement strand
GATCAGCGTCGCGCACCAGCGGCGGGATCGATTGTGCGCTGGAGACCACGGTTTTCAAGCGAGCGCCGAACACGTTTTCAAGGTGCGCCAGCTTCGCGGCGCTGCAATCCAGCAGCGTAACGTCCGCGCCCATACCGAGAGCGATGCGCGCGGCGCCGGCGCCCACCGCGCCACCGCCAATCACCACCACTTTCGCCGGCGCGACGCCGGGAACACCACCCAGCAGAACGCCGCTGCCGCCATGGGCCATTTGCAGCGCCCACGCGCCGAACTGCGGCGCGAGCCGCCCTGCGATCTGCGACATCGGCATCAGCAGCGGCAGCGATCCGTCAGGCGCGGTAACGGTTTCATAGGCGATGCCGGAGATACCGCGCGCGAGCATTGCCTCCAGCAGCGGCGGATCCGGCGCGAAATGTTGATAACAGTAAAGAATCTGGCCGGCGTGCGTGAGCGCAGTTTCCGCCGGTTGCAGCTCCTTGACCTTGATGATTAATTCACAGTCGTAGGCTGCGCGCGCGTCGTCAACGACGGTCGCGCCCGCCTGACGGTATGGGTCATCCGCATAGCCGACCGCCGCGCCCGCGCCCGCCTGCACACACACGGTATGCCCCGCCGCCACCAGCTCACGTACGCCGTCGGGCGTCACCCCAACGCGATATTCGTGGTTCTTGATCTCCTTCGGGATGCCAATGCGCATTGCCGCTTCTCCACGAGATAGTCGTGCCGGATATCAAACCATGGCAAAAATCAGCGGCGTTTGATATGAATCAAGCTCAGTCAAATTTGACGATCCGACGCCGCTTTAAGGCGCAACCACCGCTACGATCCGCCGCTCATCAATCGCCTTTAACACCGCGTTCGTTACCGCCACGGTGTAAGCACTGTCGTCGCCATCCGGCAGGTTGCTGCGCTTGCCCTGCAACTCTCCCTCAAACGCCTGCACCTGAAATTCATACGCGGCGTTGACGGCGAAGCGTTCTTCGGTGCTGCCGTTTTTGTCGCGCACGGTAATGACGTGCTCTTTTACCCAGCGCAGCGGTGATGTGACCAGCGTGGCTTCGGTGCCTTCGATCACGAGATTGTTTTCGCCCTGCGGCACTTCGCGCGTGGCACGCACTTGCGCGTGCCCGCCGCCGGACAAGCGGCCCAGCACATTAAAGCTGTCATCGGCATGGCCGTCGCGGCGATCGGGATTCGTGAACGCGCTGACTTCGACAAACTTCTGCCCGCTCACCCACTGCACCAGGTCAATAAGATGCACGCCGACGTCGTACATCACGCCGCTTTGCGAATTGTCGAGCCGCCAGGTTTTACGCGGCGGGCTGGCGGAGGTACGTTCCAGCGACATCGAGACGATTTTGCCCAACCGCCCTGACTGCACGATGTCACGCGCGCGCGTGACGGCGGTGTCCATGCGGATTTGATGCGCGATGCGCAGAATCACGCCCGCCTTTTTGCACGCGTCCGCCATCGCGCGCGCATCTGCCGCGTGCATGGCGAACGGCTTTTCGCAGAGCATGTGTTTTTTGGCTTTCGCGCCTGCCAGCACCGCTTCGTGATGCAGGGCATTGGGCAGCGCGATATAGACCGCATCGATGCCGGCGTCATTCATCAGCGCGTTCAAGTCAGCATGCTGGCGCTCGACGCTGAAACGTTCGGCGAAGGCCTGGGTTTTTTCAGGCGTACTGCCGAGGCAGGCGACGATGGTCGAACCGGGGTTATTCACCATGGCGGGGGCCACAAAGTCTGCTGCGGCCCAGCCTAAGCCGACGATACCCCAGCGTACGGGTTTGGTTGCACTCATTCCTGGTAATCCTTTATGGTTCGTTTTATGGTTCGTTTTGTGGTTCGTTGATCAAACTACGCACCGCACAGCTTGCGCCGCGCCTCCAGATACTCGCGCTCCAGCCGATCCACCAATGCGGCCACGCTGGGCACATCATCAATGTTGCCCACGCCCTGCCCCGCACCCCAGATTTCTTTCCATGTTTTCGGCCGTTCTTCGCGATTGCGGTATTGGCCGGGCGCTTCATTCGCCGGCAAGTGGTCGGGATCCAGCCCGGAATTACGAATGCTGCCCGCGAGGTAACTGCCATGCACGCCCGAGAACAACGGCGTGTACACGATATCCCCCGAGTGGGAATCCACAATCATTTTCTTATAACCTTCAACCGCCAGCGATTCCTGGGTGGCGATGAAACGCGTGCCGATGTACGCCAGCTCGCAGCCCATGGCCTCGGCCGCGAGAACACCGGAGCCATTGGTAATCGCCCCCGACAATACCAGCGGCCCCTTATGAATGCGCCGCAGTTCATTCACCAGCGCGAACGGATTGAGATTGCCCGCGTGCCCGCCCGCACCGCCGCACACCGCGATCAAACCATCGACACCGGCCTCCAGCGCTTTTTCCGCGTGACGCACTTTAATCACGTCGTGAAACACCATGCCGCCGTACGCGTGCACGCGCGGCGCCAATGCCGTCGGCGCCGACAGCGAGGTGATGACGATGGGCACCTTGTGCGCGAGCACGACCTCCATGTCATGGTCGAGGCGCTTGTTCGCTTTGTTCAAAATGAGGTTAACCGCGAACGGCGCCACTTTTTTGGCGGGATTGTCGCGCGCGTATTGCGCAAGCTCGGTCTCGATGCGCGTGAGCCATGTGTCGAGTTCCTCTTGCGGACGCGCGTTCAGCGTGGGAAATGAACCGATGATGCCGGCCTTGCATTGCTCGATCACCAGCTCCGGGCCGGACACCACGAACATCGGCGCAGCCAGCACCGGAAGGCGTAAACGTTGACGGATACTCTCTGGGAGACTCATACGTAACCTTTTGTTTATAAACAGTTATTTTTAATCATGGCAACACCACGGCGCTGAAATTTCATCGGCGCGCGCTCGGTCAGACTTTCGAGAAACGCCACCACGTCACTGATTTCCTGCTCGCTTAATTTCAATGGCTGCAACACCGTGTCAACCGGCACCGCTTCCGCCATCACGTCACCGGCGTAGATGTGCGCCACATGCAACTGCGACACGTCGATTTCGGAATAGTGCTTCACCACATCGCGCAGCGTGGCGAGGTGGCCATTATGCATGTAGGGCGCGGTCAGCGCGACATTGCGCAGCCCCGGTGTTTTGAATTGCTCGAAGGTTTGCGGCGCGAGGTCAACGAAGCGCGTGGATTGCCCGGTGGCTGAACTTCTACTCTTGTCGTCGTTGTAAGCACCGAGCAAATTGAAGCGGCTCGCGCGCAACATCTTGATGCCCTGATAGCGGCCCCAGTCGATACCGCCGGATTTTTTGACAATGGGAATACCGATTTCGTGAAACTCGCCATGAGTAAAATTCGGCCCGAAGTGGCACAGACTGCAATTGCCTTTGCCCATGAACAGTTGCGCGCCGCGCCGCGCCGCCGCTGGATAACTCGCGGCGGCTTTCCAATCGTTGCGCATCACCGCGTCGCGAAAATCATCGAACGGCGTGCGGCCCGTGGCGAGCGTTTCCTGAAACGCGGCGAGCGCCTTGCCGATGTCGATCATCAGCGTTTCGTCGTCGTTCGCAGGCGCATGCCCAAACGCCTTGCGGTAGCCGCACGCGAGATCAGCGTCACCGCGCACGGCTTGCGCCACGTGGCGTTCGCTTGCGCCCATCTCTTTCGGATCAAGCAACGGGCGCACGCTCTGCGACCACAAATTGTCATGCGCGCCGTCCCAGCCGAACCAGCGCTGATAACGCACGTTGATGACACTCGGCGTATTGCGATCCCCCTCGCCAAGCGCCACGCCCAGCTTGCGGCCATCGGCCCAATTATTTTCAGGCACATGACAGGTCGCGCACGACACCGTACCCGTGCCCGACAAACGCGGCTCGAAAAAAAGCTGCTCGCCGAAAACTATCGCCTCCGCTTTGCCCGACGCGCGGTTGCTGGCATCGCGCGTCCACGGCGCGGGCCACGGACCATGACGCAATATCAGGCGGATTTCTTCGACATTCAGGCCGAGGGGATTGCCGAGAGGATTGCCCTGCGCGATCACCATGAGCGGCACGCAGGCGGCTGCAAGGGCAACAATCATCCGGAGTTTGAACGGGCGAAGTAACATGGGCGCGAAGAAAAAGCAGAGTTGGATTATCCCACCAAATCGGCGAAAATCAGCCTTCACCCGAAGACCGGCAAACCCCATGAGCAAAGAATATCTTCCGCACTTCAAGCCACCCGCGCAGCGCAGCGGCGCCGCATTGTGGTTCGCCTTTCACGCCGGGCAAGTGATGGTGCGCATGGCCGATGGCGTCCCGGCGGTGCTCACCTGCGCCCACCCCGCTGACCACGGTCTTGAAATTTCGCAGGAGCATTATCTCGGCACCTACGGCGGCGAGCATTGCTACGCCGCCGAACTGGCCACGGAGCAGATCGCACCGACCGGTCATGCCCTGTTGGGATTGCGCGATTTACTCGGACACGTAAACGACACGCTGGCAGGAATCTCCGGGCGCGCCTTTCAGATACTCGAATGGAACCGCAACCACCGCTACTGCGGACGCTGCGGCAATGAGACCGTGCCGCGTGAGGACGAACGCGCGCGTACCTGCGTGCCGTGCAAACGCACCAGCTATCCGCCGGTGGCGCCGGTCATCATGATTTTGATTACCCAGGGCCGCAAGCTGCTGCTCGCGCGCAAAGTGGGCTGGGGCAACACGCGTTATTCCGCGCTGGCCGGCTTTGTCGAGCCGGGCGAAACGCTCGAATCCACCGTGATCCGCGAAACGCGCGAAGAAGTCGGCGTCGAAATCAAAAACATCCGCTACTTCGGCAGCCAGCCGTGGCCGTTTCCGAATAACCTGATGATTGCCTTCACCGCCGAATACGCCGGTGGCCCCATCACCCCGGATGGGGTTGAAATCGAAGAAGCGGCGTTTTTTGATGCGGATGAACTTCCCAACCTGCCGCCGGGCATCAGCATTTCGCGGCGCATGATAAACACCGTAGCGGCTGAACTCAGGAAATTACCCAAAACATCATGAACGCGCTCCAGCAAACCAAACAACTCGGCCAGAGCCTCTGGCTCGACAACCTGTCGCGCACCTTGATTCAGGAAGGCGGCCTGCAACGGTTAATCACCGCAGACGGTATCAGCGGCGTCACCTCCAACCCCGCGATCTTCTTCAAGGCCATCAGCGAAAGCCCCTACTACCGTGATGATGTGGCGCGCTTGAAGGCGTTAAAACCCCCCGCCGAGCCGCTCTACGAAGCGCTGGTCATACCCGACATCCAGGCAGCCTGCGATCTGATGCGCCCCGAGTACGAGCGCAGCAGCGGCCGCGATGGCTACGTCAGCCTCGAAGTTTCTCCCGCACTCGCGCACGATGCGGCGGGCACGGTGGCGGCGGGCCTGCGACTTAAAGCCGCGGTGCAACGCAAGAACCTGCTGATTAAAGTGCCCGCCACACCCGCCGGTTTGAAAGCCATCGAAGAACTCATCGCGCAAGGCTGCTCGGTCAACGTCACGCTGATGTTTTCGCTGGCGCATGTGAACGCGGTCGCGCAAGCGTATGTGCGCGGCTTGCAACGGCTGGTGGATGCCGGGGGCGACCCGCGTCCGGTGAAATCGGTGGCGAGTTTATTTTTGAGCCGTGTCGATACGCTGGTGGATAAACAACTCGACAGCATCGGTAGCGATGCACTCCAGTTACGTGGCAAAGCGGCCGTGGCACTGGCGAAGCTCGCTTACCGCGAATATCAAAAAACGTTCCAGTCCGACGCCTTCGCCAAGCTCGCCGCACAAGGCGCACAACCGCAATTCATGCTGTGGGCGAGTACCGGCACCAAGAATGCGGCTTACAGCGACGTGATGTACGTCGAATCGTTAATCGGCGCGCAAACTATCAACACCGTGCCCGACGCCACGCTCAATGCGTTTCGCGATCACGGCAAAGCGGCAGCCACGCTGGAACACGGCATGACCGAGGCACAGGCGGTTTTCGATGCATTAGCCAAAGCGGGCATCGACATGAACCAGGCCGGCGAAACGCTGCAAGTCGAGGGCGTGAAATTGTTCGAGCAGGCGTTTGAGCAACTGCTGAAACTTCTGACGTAGCGATAATAACGTAAGTATTTGTTTTTAAACAACTTTCCATAAACACTTACCACCACTCGCCTTATCAATATCCGCCATCTGTAACTCGTGCGCGGCTAATTCTTCAGCGCTCGCGAGTCGCACCAAAATCTCCACCTTGCCGCGCTCACTGTCTTCCACACGCACGATGGCGGTCGGGCCTGAATCGATCATCAGACTGCCCTGCCCGCGCGTCATCGCCAGATACACTTCGGCCAGCAACTGCGCGTCGAGCAGCGCGCCATGCAACGTGCGGCCTGCGTTATTGATTTGGTAGCGTTCGCACAGCGCATCCAAATTATTGCGCTTGCCCGGATGCAGTTCGCGCGCCTGCTTTAAGGTGTCAATCACGCTGGGACAAACGTCTTTCACCGGTTTCATATTGAGCAGCCGCAGCTCGTGGTTCAGAAACGCGAGATCGAACGGCGCGTTGTGTATCACCAGTTCGGCGCCCGCAATGTAATCCAGAAACTCCTGGGCAATTTCACGGAACTTCGGCTTGTCGGCCAAAAATTCGCTGGTGATGCCGTGGACCTGCAACGCGCCTTCTTCGCTATCCCGTTCAGGATTAACGTAACGATGGAAATGCTTGCCCGTTGGCTGACGATCAACGATTTCAACGCCGCCGATTTCGAGTATGCGATTGCCCAGCGCCGGATCAAGGCCGGTAGTTTCAGTATCGAGAATGATTTGACGCATGTCTAACGCTCCATGCTTTCCACGCCACGATTGGCCAACTGATCCGCTTTCTCGTTGCCGTTATGGCCGGCATGCCCCTTCACCCACAGCCATTCGATATCGTGGTTTTGCGAGACGGCATCAAGTTCTTTCCACAGATCGTCGTTCTTCACCGGTTTTCTGGCCGACGTGCGCCAGCCGTTTTTTTTCCAGCCGTGTATCCACTCGGTAATGCCTTGCTGCACGTATTTCGAATCCGTATGCAGTTGTACATTGCAACGGCGCGTCAGCGCCTCCAGCGCGCGAATGACCGCGAGCAGCTCCATGCGGTTGTTGGTGGTGAGCCGCTCGCCGCCGAACAACTCTTTTTCCGTGCCGTTCACTTCCAGCAACACGCCCCAGCCGCCGACACCGGGGTTACCCTTGCATGCGCCATCGGTGTAAATTTTTACTACGTCACTCATGGTGCACTCCGTTTTTCTCGCGCGCGGCGAGTTGGTCTTCCTGCTTCTGCGGCACGGTGGCCAGATTTTTGCTGCGTGCCGTTCGCGGCCAGCGCGGCGTGATGAC
>JAYVQD010000247.1:0-1928 GCA_043777275.1 Nitrosomonadales bacterium | reverse complement strand
CATCATTTCCCAGAATTTGTTGAAGTCATGCAGCACGGTTTTACCTTCGAGCTTTTGCTTTAACTCATCCGGCAGGCCATCGTACGCGGCGTGCATATTGCAGAACTCGGTGTTGCCGAGGGTTTTGCCGTTGCGGTGCGGAATCTTGATGCCGTAGAGCACGTTGGCCAAGGCGATGGTTTTGCTATACGACATATCCGTATGCCAGCTTTGGCCGGCGTCGGATAAGCCGACAGGTTTGCCGTTCTCGATGATGTTCGACAGGATCATCACTTGCGGCAGACCCGGCTCTTGATAGGTGTTGGCGACGTTGATTTCCAGTTTGCCGAAACGCGCGCTGAAATCCACCAACTGTTGCGCGGTGAGCTGCTGTTGGGGAAAGCGCAGCACGCCGTGCGCGCCAAGCGCACGCCGCACCGTTGTGAAATTCGCTTCACTCAACGGTCGCGCGAGGTCAAGCCCCGCTATCGTCGCGCCGAGAATTTTTCCGCTGGGTATCACTTCAAGCATCACACACTCCGTAACCAAAATTATTCCGGCTTGATGCCCGCCGCCTGGATGATCTTGCCCAGGCGCTCAACGTCATTCATAAACACACGGCGGAACTCATCCGGCGTGTTGGCGATAACCAAACCGCCCTGTGTGACAAAGGTCTTGGTGATTTCGGGCTGCTTGAGAATGCCGGTAATTTCACGATGCAGTTTTTCGACGATCGGCTTGGGGGTTTTCGCCGGCAGCAAAAACCCATACCAGATGCTCGCCTCGTAGCCCGGCACGCCGGATTCGGCCACCGTGGGCCAATCGGGCGCCGCCGGCAAGCGCTGCGCGCTGGTGACCGCCAGCACGCGCAGCCGTCCGCCCTTGATATGCGGCTCGCCGGAAAACAAATTGGTAAAACTCATCTGCACTTCATTGCCGATCAACGCCGTCAGCGCCGGGGCAACGCCCTTGTAAACGATATGCGCGACATCAATCTTCGCCATCGACTTCAGCATTTCACCGGCGATATGCGGCGGGCCGCCGGGGCCGGACGAGCCGTAGTTCATTTTGCCGGGATTCGCGCGCGCATGAGCGATGAACTCCTGCATCGATTTGGCCGGCACCGACGGATGCACCACCACCACCAGCGGCGACAGCGTGGCTTGCGTCACAAACTCAAAATCCTTGCGGATATCGAACGGCAGGTTCTTGAACATCCACGGGTGGCTGGCGTGGTTGCTGGTGCATACCAGCGCGGTATAACCATCGGGCGCGGCGCGCGCGGTCAGCTCGGTGGCGACAATGCCGCTGGCCGCCGGGCGGTTATCCACCACCACGGTTTGCCCTACTCTATCCATCAGGCGCGGCGTAATCACCCGCGCCATCAAATCCGCGCCGCCGCCGGGCGCGAACGGCACCAGGATGCGGATCGGCTTGCTGGGGTAGGCAGTCGCCGCGGCTTGCGCCTGCGCGCCCGTTGTCACGGCCAGCATGGACAACAAGGCCGCCGCCAGCGCCCGCCGTAAGGGTGTCTTCATCATGATTGCCTCGCTCCTGCTGAGTTGAATGGGCATATTGTGCCAAAATACGCGCCGTGTCGCCGAATTACGCGCTGGTGCGTTATTTGGAGCCGATCACACTGGAGGATATCCGATGAAACGCACTACCGCACGCGCCTTGGCAAGCACTTTTGCCTGCGCCACCACCATGCTGCTTGCCGCCACCGCGCAGGCCCAGCAGCAGGAATACCCCATCCGCCCGATCCGCGTGGTGATTCCCTGGCCGCCGGGACAGGCCACTGATCTCGCCGCCCGCGTGATCGGCCATAAACTCAACGAAATCGCCGGCTGGACGCTGGTGATGGACAACCGCCCCGGCGCCGGCGGCCAGATCGGCACCGATATCGTATCGAAGGCCACGCCTGACGGCTACACGCTGCTTGCCGCGTC
>JAYVQD010000246.1:0-27432 GCA_043777275.1 Nitrosomonadales bacterium | reverse complement strand
TCACGGATTAAACGGCGCGCGACATGCAGTGGGGTTAAGCCGCACGCAGCCGCTTCGTGAATATATCGTAAGTATCTGTTTTTAAACAATATTTATTTATTGTGCCAGAGGGTTGTGGCGCATACCATGGGGGAAAAAACATCTTCGGTAAATTCCACAGGGAGCGTCGCAATGAAAAAAACCACCGGTTTGAAATCGATCTCGTGGGTCGCGGCAGTGGGCATCGTCACCGCGATCGGTTGCGCGCAGCAACCCACGCAGCACAGCAGCGCGGGCGGGGCGCCGCAATATCAGGTTGAACCCTTCTGGCCGAAGCCGTTGAAGGACAACTGGATTTGGGGCCAGGTGTCGAGCGTAGCCGTCGATAGCCGCGATCACGTGTGGGTGCTGCATCGTCCGAGCACGCTGCTGGACGACGACAAGCTGGCGCAACAAAAACCGCCGACGGCGACCTGCTGCGTGTCAGCGCCGCCGGTGATGGAGTTCGACCGCGACGGCAATTTCGTGCAGGGTTGGGGTGGCACAGGCCAGGGTTACGACTGGCCGAAAAACGAGCACGGCCTGCATGTCGATTGGCAGGGCAATGTGTGGATAGCAGGCAACGACCCCGCCGATCATCACATTCTGAAGTTCACGCGCGAAGGGAAATTTTTATTGCAAATCGGCAAGCCGGGCAAATCCGAGGGCAGCAACAGCCGCACGCAACTGGGCCGTCCGGGCGCCATCGTGACTGACGCGGCGGCGAATGAAGTCATCGTGGGCGACGGTTATGGCAATCACCGCGTGATCGTGTTCGACGCCACCACCGGCGCCTACAAGCGCCACTGGGGCGCGTATGGCGCGGTGCCTGACGATGCCAAGCAGCCGCCTTATGACCCGAAAGGCACGCCGCCGAAACAATTCGGTAATCCGCATTGCGTGCGCCAAACCAACGACAAGATAATCTACGTCTGCGACCGGCCGCATCAGCGCCTGCAAGTGTTTCAGGCCAACGGCACTTACTTGCGCGAATTTATTATTCCGTCACAGTCGCTGTCCGGTCCGGTGGCGGACACCGTGGCATCGATCGACGCGCAGCAGCGCTATTTGTTTGTCGCCGATGGCGGCAATTCGCAGATCAACATTTTGAATCGTGAAGACGGCAAAATTATCGGCAGCTTCGGCCGTCCGGGACGCATGGCCGGCGAGTTCCGCAGCCTGCACAACATCGCGATTGATTCGAAGGGCAATCTGTTTACCGCGGAGGCCGGGTTCGGACGGCGGGTGCAGAAGTTCGCGCCGCAGTAAGCGAACGTTACGCCGATGATACCGTAAGTATTTGTTTTTATTGTTGTTTTGATATATCCCGCACGATGTGCTGCTGGCGGCGGCTGACGGCGATACGATCGTCACAGCCGTTCAGCAGCACCTCCCACTGGCCGTCGCCGCCTTCGCCCGTGCCGTGCCCGCGTTCAAAACCGCGTATCGCCGCGCGCGCGACCAGGCAACTGCGATGCGCGCGCACGAAGCGCTCGCCGAATTCTTCTTCCAGACGCGTCAGGGACTCTTCCACCAGAAACTCGCGTTGACGCGTGCGCACCGTCACGTACTTGAGTTCGGCCTTGAGGTAAACAATATCCGCCACGGGAATCAGATGCACCCTGCCGCGTTCGCTTGCGGACAGCGCGTTGCGCGGCGCGCGGCGCATGTCAGCCAGCGCCGCAGCTTTGGGCGCCGCCGCGGCGCACGCCTTGGTCAGCGCTTCGAGCAGGCGCGCGGCGCGTATCGGTTTCAACAGATAATCGATCGCGTGTAATTCAAACGCTTTCACCGCATAGGCGTCGTACGCGGTGGTAAAGATGACGACGGGCGGGTTATCCAGCTTGCGCAAATGCTGCGCGGTCTCGATGCCGTCCATGCCCGGCATGCGTATATCCAGCAACACCACGCTGGCGCGCTGCTGCGCCACCATCGCCAGCGCCTCCGCCCCGCTCGCGGCCTCTGCGACAATCTCCAGTGGCAGCGTTGCAGAGCAATCCTCCAGCAAATCGCGCAGGCGGCTGCGCGCAGGCGCTTCGTCATCGACGATCACCACGCGCAAGGGGATGGGTAGCGGGGGGGCGCTCACGGCTTCTCCTTGCGGTAGGGCATGACGATGTGCACCTGATAAGCGTCCTCAGTCACGCGCGAGGTCAGCGATGCTTCGGCATCAAAGTGCAGTTGCAATCGCTCACGTATATTGCCTAACGCCATATTGTTGCCGCTGTGGTGATCTGCTGCGCGCGAGTACGGGTTGCGCAGCACGGCATGCACTTCGTCGCGGGTGGCGTAGATATTGATGCTCACCACCCCCGGTTCGGTGCGCGGCTCTATGCCGTGATACACCGCGTTCTCCAGCAGCGGCTGCAGCACCAGCGGCGGAATCATCGCGTCGGCGGGCAACTTGTCGATGTGCCATTCGACCTTGAGCCGCTCGCCCAGGCGCAATTGCTCGATGCCCAGATACTGCCGGCACAATTCGACCTCGCGCGCCAGCGGCGTCAACTCGCGGTTGTCGGCCATCAGCACGCGAAACAATTCGGCCATGTCCTCCAGCGCGGTTTCCGCGCGCTTGGGTTCCTGGCGGATCAGCGACAGCACGGCATTGATGCTGTTAAACAGAAAATGCGGTCGGATGCGCGCCTGCAACGCCTGCAAACGCGCTTCGGCGATGGCGGGTGACAGCGCGCGTCCGCGCAAATCGAAGTAACACAACAACATCGCCGTCACCAGACCCACCAGCAACCAATAGCGCTCTACCGGCGTCACGACAAAAAGCAGATAATGTTGTGCGCCTTTGTGCAGCAAGGTGGTCAACGCCAGCGTTACCGCAATAACGGCGATGGCCCCAACGGTATAAGGCAGCCGCACCAGCACGCCCTTGAAAAGATACAACACCACCAGCGTCAGTATCAGCAGCGGCTCGACCAGCGCGGCTATTTCGATGACTTGCGAGCTGAGTTCCGCGAGCGAATTGCTTTTCAGCACCGCCGCCACCAGCGCGACCGCGTTCACGATCAGCAGCACGCGCAGCAAAATTCCGATGTTGCGAAAATCCGGCAGCGCGCTGCTGTACGTTCCACGCGCCCCATACGTGCCATGCGTGCCATGGGCGCTCTGCTTGCCGCTCAGAGTGCCATTTCGCGGGACGTTTTGATTTATACTTCGAGCCATCATGGAATCATACTATTTGCATCATGTCCGCGCAGAATAAACCCGCTTCCGCCGCTGCCAAACCCTGGTCCGGTCGCTTTGCGGAGCCGGTGAGCGATCTGGTCAAGCGCTTTACGGCGTCGGTGGGGTTCGACCATCGTCTGGCGGAATTCGACATCGAAGGCTCGGTCGCCCACGCGCGCATGCTCGCCGCCACCGGCATCGTCGGCGCGGAAGACCTGGCCTCCATTGAGCGCGGTCTTGCGCAAATCCTGAGTGAAATTCGCGGCGGCACGTTCACCTGGTCGCTTGATCTCGAAGACGTGCATCTGAACATCGAACGGCGGCTCACCGATCTGGTGGGCGACCCCGGCAAGCGGCTGCACACCGCGCGCTCACGCAACGATCAGGTCGCGACCGATATCCGGCTTTATCTGCGCGCGGCCATCGATCACATCAGCAGCCAGATACGCGCGCTGCAAACTGCGTTGCTTGATCTGGCCGATCAGCACACCGATACCGTGATGCCGGGCTTTACCCATTTGCAGGTGGCGCAGCCGGTGGCTTTCGGCCATCACCTGATGGCTTATTACGAAATGCTCGTGCGCGACGCGCAGCGTTTGACCGATTGCCGAAAACGCGTGAACCGGCTGCCGCTCGGCGCCGCAGCGCTGGCGGGCACCTCGTATCCAATCGACCGCCAAATGGTAGCCAAGGCGCTGGAATTCGATGGCGTGTGCGACAACTCGCTCGACGCCGTATCCGACCGCGACTTCGCGATTGAATTCTGCGCCTGCGCGGCATTGACCATGACGCACCTGTCGCGATTGTGCGAAGAGCTGATCCTGTGGATGAGCCCGCGCTTCGGCTTTATCGACATCGCGGATCGTTTTTGCACCGGCTCGTCGATCATGCCGCAGAAAAAAAACCCCGACGTGGCGGAATTGATACGCGGAAAAACAGGACGCGTGAATGGCCATCTGGTCGCGCTGCTCACACTGATGAAAGGCCAGCCGCTGGCCTACAACAAAGACAATCAGGAAGACAAAGAACCGTTGTTCGACACCATCGACACGGTAAGCAACAGTCTGGCCGTGTTCGCTGAAATGATACCGGGCATTGCCGTCAACAAAGACGCCATGCGCGCTGCGGCAGCACAAGGCTTCGCCACCGCCACCGATCTGGCGGACTACCTGGTGCGCAAAGGCATGCCGTTTCGCGAAGCGCACGAAGTGGTGGCACAGGCGGTGCGCTTTTGCGTCACTCGCCGCTGTGATCTGGCGGATTTGAAACTGCCTGAATTGCAGCAGTTCTCAAACTTGATCGACAAGGACGTTTACGCATCGCTGACGCTGGACGGCGCGCTGACCGCACGCTCGCATATCGGCGGCACCGCGCCGGCGCGGGTTAAATCGGCGATTGCCAAGGCGCGTAAAGCGATTAAGTAGATGCGGCGCACAAGTAACCCGAAAAAAACCGGTCGTTCTGTTATAGAGCCGGTTTTTTTATAGTCAGGCCTCTCAAGCTATCTAGCGAAATTGTTTTGCGCTGTACTTCTTGTATTTCTGCAACAGGCGCTGCGGTTGCTTGAAGGCATCACGGCGAAACGGATCGCCGAGTTCCTGCGTGAGCATCATGTTGATGACTGTCGGTTTGTTCGATTTCACCGCGCCGCGCAGGGCGTCGCCGATTTCGTCCACGTGCTCTACCGTCAGGCCGTGCGCGCCCATGGCTTCGGCGACATCGGCGAAGTTGGGGTTTTTCAGGTTGGTGCCGAGGTAGCGCTTCTCGAAGTAATCGACCTGATTCTTTTTCTCCGCGCCCCACTGGCCGTTATTGAACACCACGGCAATCGCGGGGATGTTTTCGCGCACGCACGTCAGCACTTCGTTCAGGCTCATGCCCCATGCGCCGTCGCCGACATACGCAATCGCCGGGCGATCGGGGCGGCCTACTTTCGCGCCAATGACAGCAGGGAAGGCGTAGCCGCAGTTGCCGAAGCTCATGGCCGCCAGGAACGATGGCGCCGTTTCAAAAGGCAAATAGCTGTTAGCCACCGAGCACACGTTGCCGATGTCGGTGGAGACCATGGCGTTTTTGGGCATTGCGCGCGCGAGTGCGGCTAACGCTTGCCGCGGGCCGATACGGCCTTTTTCATTGGGTGACGGCCACTTGGCGAGTTCTTCGGCCCAGCCGGCTTTTTCGACTTTGATTTCGGCAAGCCGCGTTTTGTTGGGCGTGAGTTTGGTTTGCGCCTTAAGGCGCTCCAGCAACTCCACCGCTGCCAGCCGCGCATCGCCGCAGATGCCGATGGAGACGCGCTTGACCAGATTAATCATGCGCGGATCGCAATCGATCTGGATGATTTTCGCGTTCTTGGGCCAGTAATCGAGGCCGTGCTGCGGCAGCGTGCCGAACGGGCCGAGACGCGAGCCGAGTGCGAGCACCACGTCGGCGCGCGCGATGATTTTCATCGCCGCTTTGGAGCCTTGATAACCCAGCGGGCCGCAGCACAGCGGATGGCTGGCGGGGAAGGAATCATTGTGCAGATACGAGTTCACCACCGGCGCGGTGAGGTATTCGGCGAGCGCCTTGCACTCGTTGATGCCGTTGCCCATGATCACGCCGCCACCGGACAGAATCACCGGGAACTTGGCCTTCGCCAGCAGCTTGGCCGCGGCGTCGAGCGACTCGGGGCCGCCGGCGGAACGCTCGATGCGCTGCGGTTGCGGAATTTCAAATTCGCCCTCGCCGTAAAAATAATCGCGCGGAATGTTGATCTGCACCGGGCCGCGCTCGGCCATCGCGTAATCGAAGGCGCGGCCGGTCAGTTCGGCGATACGCATCGGCGAATTCACATGCGTCTGCCACTTGGTGATCTTGGAGAAAATCGGCATTTGCTCGGTTTCCTGAAAGCCGCCGAGGCCCATGCTCATACTGCCGGATTCGGGCGTGATGGCCACCACCGGCGAATGCGCCCAATACGCGGCAGCGATGCCGGTGACAAAGTTGGTGATGCCGGGGCCGTTTTGCGCGATGCACACGCCGTGCTTGCCGGTGACGCGCGAGTAGCCATCGGCCATGTGCGCAGCGTTTTGTTCATGCGCCACCGATAAAAAGCGTATGCCCGCCAGCGGGAACAAATCATGCGCATCCATGTACGCCGAGCCGACGATACCAAACGTATCTTTCACGCCTTGCGCCACCAGCGTTTCAACAAACGCTTCGCTGGGCGTCATACGCACTTTACCGCCCGTGGCAGCGTGGGCAACTTGTTTGGCGAGCATTTTGCTATCGGACATGGTGTTCATGCGGAACCCCTTTGGGAAATTGGCGAAACGGGTGCTCGCGGCAACGACGTAGAACAACGGCTGCGCAACGCGTGCCAGCGACACACGCAGATTATACGCATACAACCCCGGAAAAATAAAGTTCTCCGTCTGCATCGAATCTAAAAAATATGTTTTAAAACAAATAGTTATGTAATATTCTAGGTGGCCGTCATTGCCGCTACAATGCGTGTTTCCGCGACGCTTTCTCCATGCCCGGCTTCGAATCACTGTCCCTGCTCATCATTGTCTGGATCGCCGTAGTGCTCGCATTGGCAGGGTTTGTGCAAGGGGCGATCGGCGTGGGCTTCCCGATGCTGGCCACACCCATGATCGCCGCGGCTACCGATATGCGCACTGCCGTCATTGTGGTGCTGCTGCCCTGCGTCGCCACCACGCTCACCAACATTGTCATGACGGGGCAGTTTCTCCCCACGCTGCGGCGCTACTGGTTCATGCCTTTATGCATGCTGGCGGGTGCTGCGCTCGGTGCGCGGCTATTCGTGACGTATCCCGCGTTTCCGTTTGCTTTGCTGTTGGCGGGCGTGATCGTGCTGTATCTTTATCTCGATCATTTAGGACGCGTCGAATGGGAATTCGTGTCGCGTCATCGTGTCGCATCCGGCGCAGGTTTTGCCTTGCTCGCAGGCCTGTCGGAAGGCACCGCCAACATCGCCGCCCCGCCGCTGCTGATGTATCTGTTTTCGCTGGGCGTGGATCGCATGGTCTTCGTGCAAGTGCTCAATCTGTGTTTTACCGTGGGCAAACCCACGCAGATGGTGGTGCTCACGCTGGAAGGCGGCGTCACCTGGACGCAATGGGCCATCACGCTGCCGTTCGCCGTCATCGCCACCACCACCGCGATCATCGGCGTCCGCAATCGCGAGCGTATTGACGCCAAATCCTACCGGCGCTGGTTGCTGCGGCTGCTGTTTGTGATTGCGCTGGTGCTGGTCATCCAGCACCTGCTTGGCAGGTAAGTGTTACGCGCAGACACGCAGTAAAAAAGGCCATGATGACATGGCCTTTTTTTCCTGCAAACTTGCGGCGCTTACTTCAAAATCTTTTGCAGCTCGCCACTTTGGTACATCTCAGTCACGATGTCCGAGCCACCCACGAATTCGCCGTTCACATAGAGCTGCGGCACCGTCGGCCAGTTGGAAAACTCTTTGATGCCCTGACGGATTTCCGGATTTTCCAGCACGTTGACCGAGGCGATTTGCTCGACGCCGCACTGACGCAGAATGTTCACGGTGTTGGCCGAGAAACCGCATTGCGGGAAATCCGGCGAGCCTTTCATGTACAGCACAATTTTGTTGCTGGTAACCAGCGCCTTGATGTCTTCTTGAATGCTCATAATATTTTCCTTGCTGAGTCCTTACTGAATGACGTGGAACCTTACTTGACCCATCTAATCTTGACCAATCTAATCGGGTATTAGTTTAGCGGCTTTCGTAAATCCGGTCAATTGTGCTGCGCGCACTGGATCATGCAGCGCGGCAGTGTAACCTTGGTTATCGAAGGCTCTCCGCTGAAAGGTGACTGATGGAAATCGGATTCTTTTTCTGGCCGTTTAATGTCGAATTAACGCGCAAACTTGCCGCGCTGGCGGAGTCGCACGGCTACGACATGATCGGCATCGCCGACACGCCCGGCAACGCGATGGATCCGTGGGTCAGCGCCGCGATTGTCGCGCAGGAAACAACGCGTCCGCGTGTCGCCATCTGCGTCACCAATCTGGCGTCGCGCCATCCGGCGGTGTCGGCGGCGGCGATTGCCTCCATCGATGCGCTGTCCGGCGGGCGCGCGGTGCTGGGCATCGGCGCGGGTCACAGCGGCACCAAGAACATTGGCGTCACGCAAAAAACCACCGCCACCATGCTCGGCGAAGGCGTGTCGTTCATCAAACAATTACTCAAGGGCGGCCCGGTGGATTACCACGGCGGCACGGCGCACATGCCGTGGGTCAAGCGTGCGCCGCAAGTGTTTCTCGCCGCGTCGCATCCGAAATCACTGCAACAAGCCGCTGCGCATGCTGACGGTGTGTTCATCAACTACGGCATTGGCGCTGCGAATATTCGCCAATCCGAAACGCTGGTGACAGACGCGATCAAACAAGCCGGACGCGATCCGCACGATGTCGAAATCTGGCAGATCGCGGCCTTGGATTGCAACATCGATGGCAACGTCGCGCGCGCCAAGCTCGGTGCGATGTTGGCTTTTCTCAACGGCTACGTCATCGGCACCAAAAATCTCGATCAGCGCGGCGTGCCGCCGCAATACCACGAACCGCTGCTCGAACTGCGCCGCCGCTACAGCACCAGCCCCGGCGAGGCGGATATCAAACTGGTGCGCGAGTTGGGGTTGTTCGACTATCTGTCGCGTAGGCTCGCGGTGTGCGGCACGCCGGATGAATGTCTTGAACAATTGCTTGCGGCCAAGGCGGCGGGCGCCAAACGCCTGATGTTTACCGTGAGCCTGGCGGCGGACCCATGCATGACGGTGGATCTGTTTGCCAAAAAAGTATTTCCGCTCATCCGCGCTGCATCGACATAAATACAAGGGATCCACTTCATGAAATTCGCCCGCTCGCTACTCGCAATCACCACACTCGTTGCGGCGAGTATTGCCACCGCCCAAGATTACCCCAACAAACCCATCCGCGCCATCGTGCCGTTTCCGCCCGGCGGCGTGGTGGATATCGTCGGGCGCACCGTCGGCCAGAAAATGTCCGAGGCAATGGGCCAGTCGCTGGTGATCGACAATCGCGGCGGCGCGGGCGGATCAGTCGGCACCGACGCCGCCGCAAAAGCGTTTGCGGACGGCTACACCATTCTTTTTGCGTTCGACACGCACGCGGTGAACCCGCACATCTACAAAAACATGCGCTTCGATACGCTGAAAGATTTTGCGCCGGTGGCGCTGATTGCGCGTATCCCGCTGGTGGTGGCGGCGCTGCCCGCGTTCCCTGCCAACAACATGAAAGAACTCGCCGCGCTGGCGAAAGCAAAACCGGGGGGCACCAGCTACGGCTCCGTGGGCGCGGGCAGTTCGGGGCACTTGGCGACCGAGCAGTTCAAGCTGCTGACCGGCGTTGATCTGCTGCATGTGCCGTACAAAGGCGGCGCGCCCGCCGTGGTCGATGTACTCGGCGGCCATGTCAATCTCATCGTCATCGCCGCCGGCGCCGCCGTGCCGCATTTGCGCGTGGGCCGGTTAAAAGGGCTGGCCGTGAGCGGTGCACAACGCTCCGGCGCCATGCCGAACGTGCCGACGATGGCGGAATCCGGCTACCCGCAACTCGAATCCGGCGCGTGGGCCGGCTTGCTGGCGCCCAGCGGCACGCCCCCGCGCATCATCGCGCGCCTGAACAGCGAGGTGCTGAAAGCCATCAAAGACCCAACCACCGTGGCGCGACTCGCCGAGCAATCGATCGAGGTTGCCGGCGGCACGCCGGAGCAGTTCGGCGCCTTCGTCCGCAGCGAACACGACAAGTGGGGCAAGCTGATTCGTGACGCGAAACTGAGTATTACGCAGTAGGGCAAAACGGTTGGCAGGGCAGATAAAAAGCAAAACCTTGTCCGGACTGACCTCCATCCGGGGATGCGACAGTTCAGCACGCAGCCGGATGATTTCAACCTGCTTCGGGCCCACCGCTCGTCGGCCCGCCGCCACCGTCAGCTAACCCGCGTCATACTGCATTTCCCTATGCTGAGGCCAACCTGACAAGGCTGTGAGTGGTCGCCGCAGTAGAAACACGATAAACTTAAACTACTTATGTAGTGCAAGATGATCAACAATGATTTTCCCTGAAGTAACTTGATGCAGAAGTTGTCAATCATCGATAAATTATTGATCTTTCCGTATTTCATTACACCGTTCGGGCTGAGCTTGTCACGAATTATGGAAAGATCAATAAGTATTCGGTTGCCCGATTAATATCAAAGCGGTCATGTGTCATGTGTAATCCCGGCGTATGTTGAAGGAAGCGAGGTACCCACTGCGAACGACCGTTCTCGACCGGCACGTATACGTACATCGTATTCCAATAACCGGGCGAGCCGGGGCGGCGCTGCGTTGCATGGAATCGATGGAAGACCGTTCCGAACGCAACGGGGCGCAAAGGAAATGTGATGCGGCTTAGTCTGGGAGCGAAATTCACCCTTACCGTGCTGATCATCCTGACGGTCACCATGGCAGCAAACACGTTTTATTTTCTCGACACATCGGCTCGCTTCCACGAAAAGCAACTGGTTGAACGCGGTCACGCGCTTGGGGGTCTGATTTCGCTGGTCAGCCCGGATGCGATATTGGGTTTTGATTTTCTACTGCTTAACGACTACACCCGTGAGGTATCTTCGCAACAGGACGTCGTTTATAGCGCGATCGTGAGTCCAAAGGGATTACCGCTAAGTTCCTCTGTCGACGACGCCGATCCTTTGATCAAGAAACTTCTCGGTGCGGCGAAACCGAACGACATACCGACGTTGCTGCAAAAACTGGACGGACAGACCGAGTTGATCCAGTTGGAGTTTCCGATTATCCACAACAAAGTTCTGCTGGGGCGTTTTCTGGTCGGCATCAGCCGGCAATCATTGCAAAACGAGTTTCGCCGGCAATTGATCATACAGATACTGGTGCTGACCGCCATTGTTCTGTTTCTAAGCGCGGCGATCTATGCAGTGTTTCGGTTCGACGTCCTGTTTCCGATCCAAAAGCTGATTGCCGCGTCCCAGAAGGTCGGTCGCGGCCAATACACGCCTGTACAAGTAAAGTCCACGGATGAACTGGGATTACTTGCGGGAGCATTCAATGCCATGATCGAAGCCGTTCGGCAGGAGCAGGCCAAGTTGCACCGTCAGGCCAATTTTGACCTCTTGACCGGCCTTCCTAACCGGATGATGGCTCTTGATCGAATCACTCAGGAAATCAGCCGGGCCAGGCGCGCCCATCAGCGGTTCGCCATGTATTTTATCGATCTCGACAATTTCAAAGACGTCAATGATTCGCTGGGTCATGCGGTCGGTGATGACTTATTGATCGCGACAGGGGTTCGCGTGCGCGCCACCTTGAGGGATGCCGACACCGTCGCGCGTCTCGGCGGAGACGAGTTCCTGGTTCTGGCGCCCAATGTCACCAACGAAGTGGAGGTCGAGGAGATTGCGGAACGGCTGATCGCGGCAATATCCGAGCCGCAGGATTTGGGCGGGCGTAAGATCGTGGCACGTTGCAGTATCGGGATCGCGCTTTTTCCGGATAACGGCGATAGTGTGGAATCGCTGATGGCGAACGCGGACAACGCCATGTACCAGGCGAAATCCACCGGGCAAGGCTCCGCCATTTTCTTCACGGAGGAGATGAATACCCGGCTGCGCGAGCGTATGCAAATGGAGCAGGACCTCAACCTGGCGTTAGCGTTGGGTCAGTTTGCGCTCTACTTTCAACCCATCCTGGATACGGTTACCCAACGGCATCGCGGCGCCGAAGTGCTGTTACGCTGGCAACATCCAGAAAGGGGCGCTATCAGCCCGGCAGTCTTCATTCCTTTGGCGGAGGCCACCGGTCAGATTGTCGCCGTTGGCGACTGGGTACTCGATCAAGCCTGCCGCAGTTGGTTGGCGTGGCACAACGAAGGGATCAATCCGGGATTCCTGGCGATCAATATATCCCGAGTTCAATTCAGGAAGCGCTTTTCGCAGAGGCTCGCCGAAACGATGTCGACTTTCGGCATTCCACCCCAAGCGTTGGAGCTTGAAATTACCGAGAGCGTTCTGTTGGACGATCATAGTCAGGTGGCTGAAGAGTTGAGTAGTTTGCGTGCTATGGGTGTGACCTTGTCCCTGGATGATTTCGGTACCGGCTACTCTTCGCTGAGTTACCTGAAACGCTTTCGGTTCGATGTGTTAAAGATCGATCGCAGCTTCGTCGCCGGCCTGCCTGACAATCCAGACGATGTCTCGTTGGTCAAAGCCATACTGGCCATGGCCAAGGGACTTGATCTTACGGTGGTCGCCGAGGGCGTGGAGAACCACGACCAGTTAAATTTCCTTACTGCCCAGGGTTGCGATCTGGTACAAGGTTATCTCCATGCCATGCCCATGGATGGTGAGGCGTATTTAAGTTATCTGATAAACGTGCAAGCCGGTGTTGAGCCGCTGTGGATGCCTGCGACCCGCAATGCGCGCACGGTTAGCAGTTCGAGCTGATGAGATAATTCACGCTGCCTTGGAAGGAACATTACAAATGGAAATTCAATCTGATGGGAACTGGAATCGCCAATGGCGGCGAATCGTCACCCTGCTTTGGTTGATCGCGACAGCCGCTATGGTGCCTGTCACACAGGCGGCGGAGGATCCTTTGATCTTGGGGATTTTCCCGCGATACAAGGCCGCGGAAACCACCACGATGTACACGCCGCTGGCGAATTATCTGAGCGAGCGGCTCGGTCGCAAGGTCATATTGGTCACGCCCAAAGATTTTGACGCCTTCTGGAAGGAGGTGACGGAACGTCGATACGACATCGTGCACTACAACCCGTATCACTATGTTAATTCGACGCAGTCCTACACGGTCGTCGCATACAGCCAGGAATTCGGGAAAAGTGCGGTCGCGGGCGCGCTCTATGTGCGCAAGGACAGCGGTATCACCAACGTGTCACAGCTGCGTGGCCGCACTATTATGTTTGGCGGCGGCAAGGACGCGATGCTGAGCTATATCGCACCGCGGTTTCTGTTAATGCAGGCTGGATTGCAAGAAGGGGATTTCAAGAGCAAATTCGCCGTTAGCCCCCCGAACGCCATGATTGCGCTTTATCACCAACAGGCAGATGCCGCCGGCGGTGGAGACATTCTGATCGATCTGCCGGTGGTGAAGAACGCCATCAATACCCAGGAACTTAGACTCCTGGCGGTGACAGAGCCGCTGCTTTTCTTGCCATGGGCGGTGAAACGCACCATGCCGGCGAAGCTGCGCGACTCGATCCAGACGACTCTGGAGGACCTTGCGAGCAGCGATGCCGGCAAGCAAGTATTAAAAGCGGCCCAGACAACGGGAATAGGTAAAGCAGGGGACAGGGACTACGACCCGCACCGCAAGATGACGCAGGCGGTATTTGGTCCGGAAATTGCCGCAAAAGAGACAGGCCGCGTCCGCCCATGAAACCACCCGTTCTGCCAGAGGGCGACACGCGTAGCGAGCGAAGGTTAGAGACGCGTACAGGACCCACCCGAAAAAAAACACTGGTCATGGTTAGCTTGATCGCTGGATTCGTGGTCTGGGCGCATCTTGGGTCCGGCGTTCACGTGTTTCGCTCGGACGTGGGGTCCGAGCCCGGATGGGCGAAATTCCGCGCCGAGTATGGCATCAACCACTTCGGTGAAGATGGCCAGTTCGTAAGGGCCGTCCAGAACGGCTACAACCTCGTTTACCATACGCACAAATACGCACCGCGCTTTACCCGCAAACCCGTCGGCAACCGCGCGAATTCTTGCGGCGCTTGCCATACGGCGGAGGATCTCGCCTACGGTTTTGTCAATTCCGACCGCGTCGATCCGAAGCTTGGCAAGCGGGTGTCATTCGAGGATCGGGTGAGGTGGTGCTATGCCGGTTCGATGGATGGATTCGTGCCGACGATCTATGATCCCGCAGTCCGCGATATCCGTCTCCTCGCTCGCGCGGTGGCACATCACCTTCAACTCAGCGAAGGCGCGCTCCGGAAAAATGACTAGCCCATGTCGACGCTGATCCGAAAACTCACCACGATTGCCTTGCTGCTGCTGGTATTGGGAGGCCTCTATCTCCTGACAACGCAAAAGCACCAGCAAAGAGAAGAAATCCGACAAGCCGCGGTGGTGCTAACCCCCGGCTGCGCCGAAAAACTCGCCCGCTATGGGCTCGCCCACGGCAAGTACTACCAGTCACCCTACGCCCTGCAACGGACCGGCGCGTCGATCACGGCCCGGGGCTACAGCGAGGAGGACGTTCGCGCCATCCAGCGCGGATGCAACATCATCGACGATACCCAGGGGCACCTGGCGAAGGATGCCGGCCGCGAACGCTGGAACACGACCCGCTTTATCCGCGGCACCCATGCCAGCTGCGATCACTGCCATCAGGGAATCGGGGACAAGCAGGACGCCGCCGGCAACCGGTTGAAGGGTTCGCTCAGTCTCGGCGCCTCGTGGGTGATGGCGGACATGTACGATCGCTTCACCGGTTTGCTGCTGCCGTTCGAGCTCCGGCAAATGCAGTGCTACATCAATTCATCCAATGGTTACAAACCGAACATCGCTGATGACGTCATACGTGATGTCACCGCCTACAGCCGTTTTTTGTCCGCCGCCATGGAGCTCAGGATGGGCGGTCACTACGACGAACAGGGCGTCGATGAGATCGCCGCATCGGCAACGCCAAAGCAGGGCGACGACTATGTCCGTGGCGAGGCGCTTTACAAACAGAAATGCCAGAACTGTCATGGCCGCCAGGCGTTCGGCCAGGTGGCGAACGGTCACTTGGTGGCGCCTGCCCTGGCCGGACCCAATGCCTGGAACATGCAGTCGCGTAACTATTTCTATTATGTCTCGACGATCCTTCCCGGCTTCATTTGCCGCAACATGCCGTTGGGCGCCGAAAACACGCTCAGCAACCAGGAATGCCGGGACATCGCGTTTTACATCAGCAATCTTCCCAGGCCGGCGGGCGACAGCCAGGGGCCGTTGGTCGCGCTGCGGCAACAGGCGCTGATGACATTCATGCCGCCCCTGATGCGGCTGACGGAATCAACGCGGAAAAATGGCGCGACGGCGGAGCGAGTACCGGGGCCCAGCCAATGAAGTTTCTGACAGCAGCCCTGAAATACAAGGCCGGCCTTGGGCTGCAAGGGCTGCAAGGGGCGAAGACCCGCGACCATCTGGTGGTGGGCCTGACCCTGGCGCTGGTGACGCTTCCCCAGGCGGTCGCCTTCTCCGTGACCTTGGCGGGCGTCCCGCCTCACTTTGGTATCTACGCCGCCATCTGGGGCGTGCTGTTTTGCACCATGCTCAATCCTTCGCGGATATTTCATGGCGGCCCTAACACCGCAATGTCTGCCACCATCGGCATCACCTTGCTGCCGGTGGCGCCCCCTTTCGGCGCTGAGTACATGGGCTATGCGCTTACCCTGGGCCTCATGGCCGGACTGATCCAGATGCTGTTTTTTCTGATCCGCCCGCTGGGCAGGATGCTTGATCTTATCAGCGAGCCGGTAATCAATGGCCTGATCTGCGGCATCGGTCTGTTTCTGATCTTCAAGTCCCTGACTACCTTCGGTGGACTGCCGCTCAATACGGAGGTGGAATGGCCGCTCTGGATTGCGTGGCAGTCGTTGCTCGCCGTGGTGGAGATCGGGAATCTGCACGCCATCGAGGTGGGACTGATCACGCTCATTACCTGCGTGATCGCGCAGCAGTTCGACCGGCTGCGTAATTGGGCCATCCTGTTTGGCATCACGGCCGGCACCCTGTATTCGCAGTACTTGAGTGCTACCGTCGGTCTGCAAAACACGCTGATCGAACAAATCGGCAACCTGTCGTCAATCGGCTTTATCTTTCCCTCGCTGCCCCTTTTCAACCAGGAGGCCATGCCGGATGTCATAGCGATTGTGCCCGGCGCCATCACGCTTGCGCTATTGGGGCTGTTTCAAACGGTCGCCGCGATGCGTCGCATGAATCGCAAAGTAGGCGGGTACACCGACAGCCGCAAGGCGATCTTTTCCGACGCCGTGTCCAACTGCCTGCTGCCGTTTCTCTCCTCGCTGCCCACCTGCGCGTCGTTCAACCGTATGTGGCTGGTGCACAAGCTCGGCAGTCATAGCCGAGTCGCGATCGCCAGCTCAGCGCTGTGGCTATTACTGCTGGTACTGTTCCTCGCCCAGGTGATTGCCATCATTCCTATGCCGGCTATGGCTGCCGTCATCATCCTGCTCGGCGCCAATATGATCAATTGGGAGGACATCAAACCGCACTTCAAAGATCGGCGCGAAGCGGTGGTGTTCATGGCGTCCTTTCTGTCCGTCCTGTTCCTTGATTTATTCGGCGCCGTAATCGTCGGATCCGTCCTCGCCATTGGCTATTCGAAGTGGGAACAGGCGCATCCCAATATCAGCGTGCGCGGCAACGTACTGAAAATCAGGGGCAACCTGTATTACGGCTCGCTGCCGCTCATCGAAGCGACTTACCACAGCGCGATCGCGCGCGAGGGCAGTGTGACCATCGACTTTTCAGATTGCTACTACATCGATCAAGAGGGCATTCGATGGCTGGCCGCGGCGAAAGCGGCGCAGAATGCTACATTCGCCGACCGTCGCAGAAATCAGATTCGCCGCGCGCTCCTACGGCGCACGACCGAGGACGCGCCGCGCGCGTCCGGCAGACGGCGCCGCGCGCGCCGAGAGCGACGGCAACGATCGGAGTTTTGAGTCCAGACGGCGGCTACCGGAGTCGATCTCGTTGATCATCGACCTACTCATATTTCGGAAGGCGATACCGCCTAAAACAAGCCGCCGATCGTGGATAATGTGCTTGAGTCGTTAACCATTCGCCTTTCTTCCATCACCGCCCCAGAAACTTCGGCTTGCGCTGTTCGCTGTGTGCGGTGATGCCTTCGTCGACGTCGTGGCTCCACTCCAGCTTGCGGCGCAGGGTGTCCGACAACTCGCGCGCGGGGCGAAATCCCGGCGCTTCGCGTGCCGCTACGATTTGCTTTGCGCCGCGTATCGCCAGCGGGCCGTTGTCGGCGATGGTGCGCGCAATCGCTGCGACGTTAGCCGTAAATGTTTCTGGTGCGAATACGCCCTGCACCAAACCCAGACGCTCCATCTCGGCGGCATCGATCTGGCGCCCGGTGCAAATAAGTTCGAGGGCGCGTGCGCGTCCGACAAGGCGTGGAAGGCGCACGGGCGCGCCTGCGCCGGGAAACCCGCCCCAGGTGGCCTCGGGCATCACCCACGTCGCGTGCGCGACGGCGTAGCGCAGGTCGCAGGCGAGGCATAGCTCCGACGCGCCCGCCACCACTTTGCCGTTGATGGCGGCGATGACGATCTGCGGCAGCGCTTCGATGGCGTCGAATACCGCATTCGCGCGCAACACCAGATTCACGATGTCATCTTTCGAGTAGCCGGCGCGGATCGCCGGATTGAGGATGCCCATCGAAAAAATTTCTGTGCCTGCGCCGGTGATAACCAGCACGTTAATGTTTGCGTCGTCGCGCAAGGCATCGGCTATCGTGCCCAGCCGCGCGATGACCTCGGGGCTGAGCCGATTCAAGTCGGCCGACCGGTCGATGGTGAGGGTGCAGACGCCATCGTCGCGAACCCGCGTTAATCCCTCCGGGAACGTTTCAACCCGCATGACTCGCCTTGCGCATCACTCGGCCTTCGCGCCAGAGGATTTGACGATCGCCGCCCACTTTTTAATATCTTCGCGCACAAAGGCGGCTGTTTCCGCCGGCGGCTTAACGGCTGCCTCCGCGCCCAACGCCGACAAGCGCTTGGCCACCTCGGGCGATTTGAAGTGCGCGGCAATTTCCGTGTACAGCCTTGTCACGATGGGTTCGGGCACACCCGCCGGCGCAAACACGCCATACCACGACGTCACATCGTAGCCGGGCAAGCCGGATTCACTCACCGTCGGCACTTCCGGCAGCAATGCCGAACGCTGCGCGCTGGTGACCGCGAGTGCACGCAGCTTGCCTGCCTTGACCATCGGCAACGCGGCCGGAAATCCCATCGAGGCAATTTGCACATGGCCGGCGACCAGATCACTCACGATCTGGCCGGTGCCCTTATAGGAAATCAACACGATCTTGACGCCGCCCTGGCTGTTGAGCAGCTCCATCGCGAGGTGGTTGGGTGAGGCGTGCGTGCCACCGTAGTTGAGCTGTCCGGGGCGTGCCTTCGCCAGCGCGATGAGTTCCTTGATCGATTTAACCGGCAGTGACGGATGCACGATGATCAGGCTCGGAAACACCGCAAGGTTGGCTATCGGCGCCAGGTCGCGCGCGAAATCGTACGGCAGCTTGTTATATAGGCTCATGCTGATTGCCTGGGGCACACCGCCGAGCAGCAGGGTGTAGCCGTCGGGTTCCGCTTTCGCCACGAAATCCGCGCCGATGTTGCCGCCGCCGCCGACACGATTCTCCACCACCACCGGCTGGCCGAAACGTTCGCTGAGCCGTTGCGCGGTGATGCGTCCGAGTATGTCGGTTGCCCCGCCGGGCGGAAATGTCACCACCATGCGTATGGTTCGATTCGGGTAGCCCTGTCCTGCGCCTGTCGAAGTGGTTTGCGCGCTCGCCACGCTCACCGTGCCCGCCGCAAACAACGCAACGCTGATGATGACAATGGATCGAAACATGGCAACCCCCTCGGTTCGTGTCGCTGCGATTATAACTACGCTGCGCGTCCCCCGCTCACGCGCTCAATGCCGGCCAGATCACACCACGATTGCACCTCGCCAAAACCTGCTTGTGACAGCAATGCACGGCACCGCGAGGCCTGGTCGTAACCATGCTCTAACAGTAGCCAGCCGCCGGGGGCCAGATGCGCGCGCGCGCCTGCGGCGATAATACGAATGTCGGCGAGGCCGTCCGCGCCCGCCGCCAGCGCGGAGGCGGGTTCAAAACACAAATCGCCCTGGGTGAGATGCACGTCATCCTCCGCCACGTACGGCGGATTGGAAACAATGATGTCGAAGCGTTGATTTCGTACCGCATCAAACCAATCGCTGGTTTGAAACACCACGTTCCGCGCATTGAGCCGCGCCGCGTTCTCGCGCGCAACGGCCAGCGCCGCCTCGGAACGGTCGAGCGCCGTCACCTGCGCGGCCGGTTGCGTCAGCGCGATGCTAATCGCGATACAACCGCTGCCCGTGCCCAGGTCGAGCACGCGCTGAATGCCGTGCGGTGGCGTGCGTTGCAAAGCAAGCTCAACCAGCAGTTCGGTTTCCGGGCGCGGAATCAGAACCGCGGGGGTCACTTTGAAAACATGCCCGTAAAACTCACGCTCACCCACGATGTAGGCGACCGGCTCACCCGCCGCACGCCGCGCCGCGAGCGCACGAAATTGCGCTTCGTGTGGCGCTGATACGCCATCATGGGCATGTGCGATGAGGTAAGCATCGTTCACGCCGAGCGTGGCGCGCAACAACACGCGCGCGTCGATAGCATCGATCTGGCCCGCTCGCATCAACTCCGCGATACTTATCATAAGTATTTGTTTTTAAACATTATTTATAAGGCCAATAATATCACCACGCCGCCCACCATCAACGCCACGCCACCAATCAGGCGCGCGCTCAAGCGTTCTTCGTGCAGGATAAGGGTGTTGAGTACCAACGTAAACAGCGGATACGTCGCCGCAATCGGCGACACGATGTTCACCGTGCCGATTTCCAGCGCCGCGTAGAGCGCGAGTACTGCGCAGCAATTAAACAAACCGGTCAGCGCAAACCACACCATGCCGCGCCGCGTGTACACCCGCGATGCCGGACGGCGGCTGAATGCGGCGATGATCCAGATGATAACCGCCGACACCGTGTAGCCCAGCAACACCGCCGCATACGGATTAGGCCACAACAACAAGCCGGCTTTGGCAATCACTTGCGCCAGCGCGCGCAGCGCCGCTGCCAGCCACGCAGCCCAGGATACAAAGGCCGCGCCTTTCTGCCATTCGCTGCCGGCGCCACCGGTGTTACCACGGCACACCAGCACGGTTGAGCCGCCCGCAATCGCCAGCGTCGCAACGATCTGCGATAAGCCCAGCGTCTCGCCCAAAAACAACACCGCGCCCAGCACCGCAAACAGCGGCGCGGTGCTGCCAATGGCGCCGGCGATGGTCGGCCCCATGCGCCGGTTGGCTTCATACGCAAGCAGCGTCACTGCCACCGGAAAGAACATGCCGAGCGCAAGAAACACGCCTGCGCCCTGCGCATTCCACCCCTCAAAACCTTGCAACGGAAACAGCAGCCACAGCAATGCGGTTGCCGACGGCACGCTGATCTTCGCGCCCGCCAGCCCATCCATGTGGCGCAGCCCGAACTGCGTGGTGACTAAAGCGGCGGCGAACAAGGCCGCAGCGATCAGGGCGTAGGCTGCGGCCATGGTTACGCAGCGGCGGCGCGTAACTTACGCGGGCGCCATCTCTTCGGCGAGTTGCGCCAGTTGCTCGGCCTGATGCTCGGCCACCAGTGCGCCGGTGACATCATCGATATCGCCGTCCATGATTTGCGCCAGCTTGTAGAGCGTGAGGTTGATGCGATGGTCGGTCATGCGCCCTTGAGGGAAATTATAGGTGCGGATGCGCTCGGAGCGGTCGCCGCTGCCCACCAGCGATTTACGCTCGGCGGCGATTTTTGAATTCTGTTCGCGCACTTGTTTGTCTTTAATGCGCGCTGCGAGCACCGACATCGCTTGCGCACGGTTTTTGTGCTGCGAACGGTCGTCCTGACACTCCACCACGGTGCCCGTGGGCAAGTGGGTAATGCGGATCGCGGAATCGGTTTTGTTGATGTGCTGACCGCCCGCGCCCGAGGCGCGAAAGGTGTCGATTTTTAAATCCGCCGGGTTCAACACCACGTCACTCACGTCCGCAACTTCGGCCAATATCGCCACGGTACAGGCGGAGGTATGCACCCGGCCCTGCGTTTCGGTGACGGGCACACGTTGCACGCGATGCGCGCCGGACTCGAATTTCAATTTCGAATACGCGCCACGGCCGATAATTTTGGCGATGACTTCACGGTAGCCGCCCAAATCAGACGCGCTTTGCGACATGATTTCGACCTGCCAGCGGTTGCGCTCGGCGTAGCGGCAATACATGCGGAACAGTTCGCCCGCAAACAGCGCGGCCTCATCGCCGCCGGTGCCTGCGCGCACTTCGAGAAAAATATTGTTATCGTCGTTGGGGTCTTTGGGCAACAACTGTTTTTGCAGATCGAGTTCGAGTTGCTCCAGTCTGGCGCGAATTTCGTTTTTCTCCGCCTCGGCAAATTCGCGCGTCTGCGGATCGGCAACCATTTCCTCGGCGGCTTTGTAGTCGCCTTCGCTTTTTTCGTATTCGCGATACAGATCAACCACCGGCGCAATCTCGGCGCTTTCGCGCGTCAACTTGCGGTAGTTGTCCATGTTGTCGGTGACGGTTTCCGAACTCAGCGTGCGATTGATTTCTTCGAGCCGTCGCGACAGTTGCGCGAGTTTCGCGGCTATGCTTTGCTTCATTGGGAACCTTAGTCTTGACGCGGAATTTGATACAGCCGCGTCAGCAACGCCGCCAGTTCTTCGCGCTCGGCTTCGCTCGCGTGATTCAACGCGTGGGTGGGCGGGTGTATCAGTTTGTTGGTCAAGGCTTGCGACAACGCTTCGATCACGCGCTGCGGGTCTTCACCGGTGTTCAGTTTACGCAGCGCGCGTTCGACTTCATTGCGGCGCGCACGCTCGGCGCTGTCGCGCAGCGCGCGTATGGTCGGCACCAGTTCGCGGTTGCCCAGCCAGTGCATGAAATCGGTGACCTGATTTTCGATAATGACTTCAGCCTGCTCGACCGCGTTCCGGCGCTGCGCCAGGCCCGCGCTGGCAATCTTGCCCAGATCATCAACGGTGTACAAAAACACGTCGTCGAGTTTGCCGACTTCGCCTTCGACGTCGCGCGGCACCGCCAGATCAAACATCATCATCGGCCGGTGTTTGCGCGCGACGAGCGCGCTTTCGACAATGCCTTTGCCGATGATCGGCAACGGACTCGCGGTGCAGCACACCACGATGTCGTGCAGCGCCAACTGCGCCGGCACATCGTTAAGCGAAATCACCCGCCCCAGAAAACGATCCGCCAGGTGCTGCGCGCGCGTATCGGTGCGGTTGGCGAAAGTCAACCGTTTGGGATGGTGCGCGGCAAAGTGGCTGGCGCACAGCTCGATCATTTCACCTGCGCCGACAAACAATATCGCCTGCTCGGCGATGCTCGGGTAGATGCGTTCGGCCAGATGTACGGCAGCGGACGCCATCGACACCGTGCTGGCGCCGATATCGGTTTCGCTGCGCACGCTTTTTGCCACCGCGAAGGTGCGCTGAAACAATTTGTTGAGCAGCAGCCCCAGCGTACCGGCAGTCTCGGCCGCGCGCACCGCCTCTTTGAACTGGCCCAGAATCTGCGGCTCACCCACCACCATGGAATCGAGTCCGCTCGCCACGCGAAACGCATGCTTGACCGCGCGCGCTTGCGGCAGCTTGTAAAGATACGGCTCAATCAGCGCCGGCTTGATCTGGTGATAGGCCGCCATCCAGTCGATGGCGACACGCGGATCATCGGCGTGGCAGTAGATTTCAGTGCGATTGCAGGTCGAAACAATCGCCGCTTCCTGCACCGGACGCCGCGCCACCAGATCATTCAGCGCCCCCACCAGGCGCTCGGCGTGAAAAACCACCTGCTCGCGCACGTTCAGCGGAGCCGTCTGATGGTTCAGGCCTATGGCAAAAAGCTGCATGTGGCGGCGGGCGATAACGGCTGAAAAGGGGAGCCCATTTTAACTGTACCACTCCCGCCGGACAATTCTGGAACAGCGGAAATACCGGATTTACAAGGCTTTTTTCGGATTATGGGGAAAACTAAGGGAGAAACTAAACGAGATTATCCCCGCCATCGTCAGCCCATCACCACCATATCAAAATCGACTTTGGTGGCCGAGCAATCGGGGCAGGTCCAGGTGTCCGGCACGTCCTCCCATCGCGTGCCGGACACGACGTTTTCGTCGGGCATGCCCAAGGCTTCATCGTAAACAAAGCCGCACAGGATGCACATCCATTTTTTGTCATTCATCGCCGTGTTCCGATCTACTTTTTCTTACCTTGGGCGAACAAGGTGTCGAGCTTGCCTTCAAACGCGTGGTAATCGAGATAGTCGTAAAGATCATCACGCGTCTGCATGGTATCGACCACGTTTTTCGGGTGACCGTCCTTGCGCAAGGCTTGATAGACTTTCAAGGTTGCGGCGTTCGCGGCGCGCCAGCCCGACAGCGGATACAGCGCCATCGCCACATTCGCGCCCGCCAGTTCCTGCGTCGAGAACAACGGCGTTTTGCCGAACTCGGTGATGTTGGCAAGTATGGGCACCTTCACCGCGTCGGCGAACTGTTTGTACATCGACAACTCGGTAATCGCCTCGGGGAAAATCATGTCCGCGCCCGCTTCCACGCAGGCGCACGCGCGATCAATCGCCGCCTGCAAGCCTTCAATCGCCAATGAATCGGTGCGTGCCATCACCACAAAGTTGCTGTCGGTCTTGGCATCCACCGCGGCTTTGATGCGATCGACCATTTCTTCTTTGCTGACAATCTCTTTGTTCGGGCGATGGCCGCAACGCTTTTGCTGCACCTGGTCTTCGATGTGCATCGCGCCCGCGCCGAATTTAATCAGCGACTTGACCGCGCGCGCAATGTTGAACGCGCCGCCCCAGCCGGTATCCACATCCACCAGCAGCGGCAACGTGCAGACGTCGGTGATGCGCCGGATGTCGATCAGCACGTCGTCGAGTGTGCTGATACCCAGATCGGGCAAGCCCAGCGAGCCCGCCGCAACGCCGCCGCCCGACAGGTAAATCGCCTTGAAGCCGGTGCGCTCGGCCATGCGCGCGGCGTAGGCATTGATGGTGCCGGCGATTTGCAGGGGTTTTTCGGCGGCCACGGCGGCGCGAAAGCGCGCGCCGGCGGAGCCCGGTTGCGTGAGGTTGCCTGTGGATACATTGGTCATGATGTGGTTACTCCAGTTAGTCAGTAAGATATTACGTAAAGCAGTTTGCCATGCCACGAATAGTTGTCCAATCGGCGGACTTAACAGATTTATCTATGAAACGTGATGGAAATTTGGTGCCAATGGCGTTATTTTATCAGTTAGAGTTATAATCGTGGACTCGAATTATTTTTCGCACGATTCGGACTACTCATCCAACCAACCCTTATTGATTTCATTGCCAACATGCCCAGAAAAGCCAACGACGACCCCAGCCGCCTGACCGGCACCCAAAGTATAGAACGCGCGCTGCTGCTGCTGCGCGAGATTGCCGCGCACAACCGCAGCGGATCGCGCCTGCTGGATCTTGCCACCCGCACCAGCCTGCAACGGCCCACCGTGCATCGCATGCTGAAATGCCTTGCGCACGAAGGCATGGTTCAGCAGGACGCCGACACGCATCGCTATTACCTCGGCTCGATGGCTTTTGAGTTGGGCCTCACCGCCGCGCCGCGCTTTAACCTGCGCGAGATTTCGCATCCGGCCATGGCGCGCATTGCCGAGGCCACGGGCGACACCGTGTTTCTCACCCAGCGCAGCGGCCTTGACGCCGTGTGCATCGACCGTCACGAAGGCACCTTCCCGATCAAGACGTTCACGCTCGACATCGGCATGCGCCGTCCGCTCGGCGTCGGAACCGGCAGTCTGGCCATCGTGGCGGTGCTGCCCGACGAAGAAATTCAAGGCATCATCAACAGCAACCAGCCGCGCTATGAAGAATACGGGGTGTCGGGCGCAACGCTGCTGACGCAGGCGCGCAAAGCGCAAAAGCTCGGCTATTCGATGCGCGAAGCGCCGACGCTGGCGGGCGTGCGCTCGGTGGGCCATGCCATTCGCAATCAGTCCGGTATCGCATTCGCCGCGCTGTCGGTGTCCACCATCTCCAGCCGCATGACTGAAAAGCGTGTGATTGAAATCGCAGCGCTGCTAAAAAACGAAACCCGCCTGATCGAAAAGCAGATCACCAACGGCGCATAGGCAATGAAGCCGCTTGCTGGACACCTTACGGCATCCTCTGAAGCAGATGTCACGTAAGTATTTGTTTTTATTGTGTTTTTTATACTCATTGGCGTGGGCGCAAGCGTACCCCGCTAAGCCCATCCGTTTTGTCGTGCCTTACCCGCCCGGCGGCAGCAACGACGTGCTGTCGCGCATCACCGCGCAGGCGATGAGCCCCGGCCTCGGCCAACCGGTGGTGATCGACAATCGCGCCGGCGCGGGCGGCATGATCGGCGCCGACAACGTGGCGAAGTCGCCGCCCGATGGCTACAGCATCGTCAACGTGCAAGCCTCGTTTGTCGCCAACACCGCCATGCGCAGCAAAATGCCGTACGACGCCATCAATGATTTTGTTTACATCGGCATGATGGCGCGCGGGCCGCTGCTGGCGGTGGTGCATCCCACGCTGCCGGTGAAAAACATCCGGGAACTGGTCGCGCTGGCCAAAGCGCGGCCCGGCCAAATCAATTACGGCTCCACCGGCACCGGTGGCCACAATCATCTGGCGAGCGAATTATTTCGCAAAATGGCGGGCATCCACATCACGCACATACCGTACAAAGGCGTCGCCCCGGCGCTGACTGATTTGATGGGCGGTCACACGCAACTGGTGATGACCAGTCTGCCGTCGGCCATGACGCAAGTGCAGGCCGGCCGCTTGAAAGCGCTGGCGGTGGGCAGTGAAAAGCGTTCGTCGTTCATGCCCGACATGCCGACCATCGCCGAATCCGGCGCTACGCTGGCGGGCTACGCGGCGGAATTCTGGTGGGGTATCGCCGCACCGGCAAAAACACCGCCGGATATCGTCAATCGCCTTGCGACGGAACTCACCAAAGCGTTGCAATTGCCCGAGCTCAAACAGCGCTTCGCCGCCGAAGGGGCGGAGCCCACCGTGATGACACGCGAGCAACTAACCAAATTCGTGTCGACTGAAATCACGCGCTGGCGGCAAGTGGCGCGCGAGTCGAACATACATCCGGAGTGATGGTTGCATGATCGACCTGCCCGGACTGCCGCAAAAACAATACGCGCGCGACGCGCACTGCCCGCTCGACGGCGTGCGTGTGCTCGATCTGTCGCGCGTGGTCGCGGGCAACATGGTGAGCTTGCTGCTGGCGGATTTCGGCGCGGAAGTCATCAAAATCGAAACCCCCGAGGGCGACGCGCTGCGCGATTGGCTGGTCGGCGGCATTGCGGCCAACTGGAAAGTGTACGCGCGCAACAAAAAAAGCGTGTGCTTGAATCTGCGCAAACCCGAAGCCAAAACATTGCTGCTCAAGCTGGTGGAAAGCGCGCAAGTGTTCATCGAAAACTTCCGCCCCGGCACGCTGGAGAAAATGGGCCTCGGCCCCGAGGTGCTGCACGCGCGCAACCCCAAGCTGGTGATCGTGCGCGTCACCGGCTGGGGACAAACCGGGCCGTATAAACACAAGCCCGGCTTCGGCACGCTGGCCGAAGGCATGTCGGGCTTCGCCGCGTTGAACGGCTTTGCCGATCGTGAGCCGGTGCTGCCGCCGAATCAACTCGCCGACTGCACCGCAGGCACCTACGGCGCGTTTGCGGTGATGACCGCGCTGCGCCATGTCGAAGTCACTGGCGGAACAGGACAAGTGATTGATCTGTCGCTGCTCGAACCCTTGTTTACCTTTATGGGTCCGCAGGCCGCGAGTTACAAGGCCGGCGGCAAGCTGCGCGAGCGCACCGGCAGCCGCTCGACCACCGCCGCGCCACGCAATGTGTATCGCACAAGTGACGACAAATGGGTAAGCATGTCGGCTTCCACGCAAGCGATGACCGAGCGATTATTCCGCGTGATTGGCCGCGCCGATTTGCTGGAGAATCCGCGCTACCAAACCAACGCCGAGCGCGTCAAACACGCCACTGAGCTCGACACCATCGTCGGCGATTTCATCGTCAAAATGACGCAGGCCGAAAACATGGCGTTCTTTGATAAACATGATGTCACCGTCGGCCCGGTCTACGACATCGCACAGTTCGTGCAGGATCCGCATGTGCTGGCACGCGAAATCGTCGTCGAGTACCCTGACGACGACATGGGCATGATCCCGATGCACGGCGTGGTGCCGAAAATGTCCGGCACGCCGGGTGCGATACGCGCGCC
>JAYVQD010000245.1:0-7391 GCA_043777275.1 Nitrosomonadales bacterium | reverse complement strand
CCAGGCCGTCGAACTTGCCCCACACCTCTTCTTCATTCATCGGGTTATCCGCATGGCCGAGCACGATGGTGGTGTCGGCGTGCAACGGTTTCGTTTCGCCTTCGAGATACACATCGAGATGCGCTTCGTATTGCGGCTGATCGGGTACGACTTCGACTTCGGTGACGGCGGCGATTTGTTTCAGCGCGGCGTCCAGCATCAGTTTGTCGGTGAAATCCGACGCCACCAAACGATAACCTGTCAGCCCCATCGCCATGCAATAACGCACGCTGAATTTGTGTTCCAGCGGCGTCTTCGGATGCAACTGGTTCGCCACCACCACCACATTGGGATGCACCTTGGCATGCACGCGGGTAATTTTGCGCCCCGCCACCTGCGATGCCAGTTTGCGCGAGGTTTGTATCGCCGCATGCGTGGCGCGGCAACTCGCGTACGGCTTGAAACCGTTGCGCCTTAATTCCCACGTGCTGAAATCCAGGGGCGGCACTTCGACTTTCTTGTCTTGTATAAACGCATCGAGCAAGCCTTTTTCCAGCTCCAGTAATTTCGTCGAGGATTGAAAGCCCTCGCGCGCCAGCTCGGCGGCAAGAATGCCGTCCATCGCCGCCTTGCCGCCATGAAACGGTTTGGCATGGGTGCCGAATGAACCCACCAAACCGCCCGCCGTGGTGGCTGCGGCGCCCACCGCATATTCGGTTTGCTGCGGCGTCAAACGCATCAACACGGAAGCGGCCACCGCCGCGCCTACGCGGCCAAACACCGACGTCGGATGCAGGCCGCGCCGGTGCAGACTGCGCCCGACACCCGGCGGGCCGCCGCCGGCGAGCCGCGCCATCACTTCAAAGCCGGTGATGAACGCGGCCAGCGTGTCTTTCTCACTGCGGTTGAGTTGCCCGGCCAGCGCCAGTGTCGCCGTGCCGACCACGCAACTGATATGGCCGGCGCCCATCTGGTGCGAGTCGTCGAAATCCATTGCGTGCGCCATGGTGCCGTTGGCAAGTGCGGCGAACGCAGGTGCGGCGCGGCCTCCCATAAAGATTTGCGCATTGCCCTTCGCGCCCCAGCCTTCGACCACGCGCCGCACCGGACGCACGCATTCATCGTCCCACGCGCCGATGGCGCATCCCATTACGTCGATCAACGCGAGCTTGGCGGCGGCCAGAATGTCTGCGGGAAATTCGCGCGTGAGTGCGCCGGCAGCGTAAGCGGCAATTTGATGGCTGCGCGTAATATTGATTTCGGTCGGGGCGTTCATGGTGGCTCCTGTAAATCGGCAGCGCGCCATACGGCGTGCCGGGCGCAAATCTTAAGGCGAAACCCCCTCGCGCGTCCAACCGCCAACACATGGACACCCGCGTGCGCGACAGATATTTTAGGTTACGATCACGTTACTATGAAATATCTCATTGGCTACACAGCACTACTTTTCCTGGGCGCAGCGCCGGTGGCCAGCGCGCAAGTCTGGCCCGCCAAGCCCATCCGCGTGATTGCGCCGGTGCCCGCAGGTGGCACACCCGATGTGGTGGCGCGCATGGTCACGCCCGGCCTGTCGGCGATACTCGGTCAACAACTGGTGCTGGACAATCGCGGCGGCGCGGGTGGGCTGATCGGCGCGGAGCTTGCCGCGCGCGCCACGCCCGACGGCTACACGCTGTTTTTCGGCAGCCCCGGTTCGCTCACCATCCTGCCGCATCTGCATAAAAAAGTTGCTTATGACGCGCTGCGCGATTTCGTGCCGGTGAGCCTGGTGTGCATCGGCCCGTTCCTGCTGATTACGCATCCGGCCCTGCAAGCCAAAAGCGTCAAGGATTTAATCGCACAGGCCAGGACGGAATCCGGAAAACTGAATTACGCCTCGGCGGGCAACGGCGCTGCGAATCACATTGCGATGGAACTGATGAAAAACCTCGCGGGCATCAACATCACCCATGTGCCGTACAAAGGCGCGCCGCAGGCCGTCACCGATGTGATCGGCGGCAATGGCGTGCAGATGATGTTCAACTCGATCCCGCCGGTGATTCAGCATGTCAAAGCCGGGCGTCTGCGCGTGCTGGGCGTATCCAGCGCCAAGCGCTCATCGCAACTACCCGACGTGCCGACGATCAGCGAGGCTGGCGTGCCGGGCTACGAATCCAGCACCTGGTTCGGCATACTCGCGCCTGCCGGTGTGCCGAAGGACATCGTTGCGCGGCTGCACGGTGCGCTGGTAAAAGTGGTGCATGCGCCTGACACCAAGGCGCAGTTCGAAAAACTCGGCTACGACGCCGTGGGCGGCACGCCCGAAGCATTCACCACGCACATTCGTACCGAATACGAGAAATACGGAAAAATCGTCAAGCTCATTGGCGCGAAGTTAGATTAACCTCAAGAACGCAAAGAGAGCAAACATGGCTGATCACAAATCTGAAATCCGCGACCACATGCACATCGATTGGGACGTGCCCATCACCATGGACGATGGCGTGGTGCTGCGCGCCGATATCTTTCGCCCGGTGAATGAGGGCAAATATCCGGCAATCATGAGTTACGGCCCCTACGGCAAGGGCCTCGCGTTTCAGGAGGGCTACAAAACCGCGTGGGAGATCATGTGCCGTGAAAATCCCGATGCGGTCGCAGGCAGCACCAACCAATACCAAAACTGGGAAGTGGTCGATCCTGAAAAATGGGTGCCCGACGGCTACGCGGTGGTACGCGTAGATTCGCGCGGCGCGGGGCGCTCGCCGGGCTATCTGTGTCACAACGATGCGCGTGAAAACCAGGATTTTCACGACGGCATCGAGTGGGCGGCGGCGCAGCCGTGGTGCAGCGGCAAAATCGGGCTCAACGGCATTTCGTATTACGGTGCCAACCAATGGCGCGCCGCCGCCACGCAGCCGCCGCATCTGGCCGCCATCTGCGTGTGGGAAGGCTGGGTGGATAACTACCGCGACTCCACCCATCATGGCGGCATCATCTGCGTGTTCCGCAAAAACTGGCAGGAGATGCAAGTCAAAACCGTGCAGCACGGCGTGGGTGAACACGGCACACGCAGCCCGCTCACGGGTGAACTCGCGTGCGGCCCGGAGACACTCACCGACGCCGAGTTGGTGAACAACCGCGAAAACATGTGGGCCAACCTCAGTGCAAACCATCTGAATGGGCCGTACTACCGCGAGCGCAGCGGCGATTTGTCGAAGGTAAAAGTACCGCTGCTGTCCGCCGCCAATTGGGGCGGGCAGGGCTTGCATCCGCGCGGCAACTTTGAAGGCTATATGCACGCCGCGTCGGAACACAAATGGTTGGAAGCGCACGGCGGCTCGCACTGGGCGCCGTTCTACACCGACTACGGCGTCGGCTTGCAGAAAAAATTCTTCGATTATTTTCTCAAAGGCAAACAAAACGGCTGGGATAAACAGCCGAAAGTGCAATTGCAGATTCGCCATCCGGGTGAAAAGTTTGTGCTGCGCCATGAAAATGAATGGCCGATTGCGCGCACGCAATGGACGAATTTTTATCTCGACCCATCGAATATGGGCTTGAGTAAAGATAAAAATAACTCAATAGAAACAAATACTTATGATGCAATGGGGAGCGGCGTTACCTTCACCACGCCGCCGCTGGAAAATGAAACCGAGATCACCGGCCCGTCGGCGTTGAAGTGTTTTGTGTCGTCATCGACCAGCGATGCGGATTTGTTTGTGATCCTGCGCGTGTTCGATGCGCAAGATAAAGAAGTGTTGTTTCAGGGCGCGCTCGATCCCAAAACGCCGATTGCCCAAGGCTGGTTGCGCGCCTCGCATCGCAAGTTGGACAAGATGCGTTCGCTACCCTACCGCCCGTATCACACACACGACGAAAAACAACCACTCACACCGGGCGAGATTTATGAACTCGATATCGAAATCTGGCCGAGCTGCATCGTCGTGCCTAAAGGTTATCGCGTTGCCTTAACCATAAGCGGCAAGGACTACGATCATGGCCAATCCGCGGCGTCGCTGTCGAACATGAAAAACCCGATGAGCGGCTGCGGGCCCTTCATGCACGACGATCCAGTGGATCGCCCGCCGGAGGTGTTTGGCGGCAAGGTGACGCTGCATTTTGGGCCGCAGCATCCGGCAGCGGTGTTGTTGCCGGTGATTCCGGCGAAGTAACACTCTCCGGCGGGCCGATAACATGGATTTCGAATGGGACGCCGAGAAAGCACGTCTGAACGAAGCCAGGCATGGCGTGTCATTTGCAGAAGCCAGCGAAGTGTTTGGCGACGACTATTCGTCATCTGCGCCAGACCCGGCACACTCGGCAGAAGAGGCGCGTTATCTGATTTTCGGAAAGTCACAACGGGGCTCTTATCTTGTTGTATCCTTTACGGAACGTTCCGACAGAATTCGCGTCATCTCGTCAAGACGCATGACTACGCGCGAGCGCAAAGCCTATGAACAGTGAAAAAGACACGCTGAAGGACGAATACTCGGAAGACCTGATCCAATCGGGCAGCCGGGGAAAATACGCCCAGCGCTACCGCGAGGGTACGAATATCGTACTCATCGACCCGGATCTGCACAAACTCTTTCCCGACTCCGAAACGGTAAATCGCGCATTGCGGGAATATGCCGCGCGCAAACAAGCGGCGCCCTGAGCTCCTTGCATCGACACCGGATCGGGAATGAAAGTCGCGACGCGAAGATTCAGGGAAACCGTTGTCGCACGCATTCAACGCGACCCAGGATTTCATCAAGCAATGCTTACCGAAGCCATCAACGCCCGTTTATCGGGTGACTCCGCGACAGGCAAGGCCATGCTGTGTGATCTGGTCAATGCGACCATCGAATTTGAAGGGCCTGCGACGGCCACGAGAAAACCGGCATCATGAAACTGACTCACGCCCTGCTTGCAACTGCCTGCACGGCTGTTTCGACGGTAGTGCAGGCCCAAGGCTACCCCGTCAAACCGGTGCGCATCGTCGTCGCCTTCCCCGCCGGCGGCAACGCCGACATCCTCGCGCGCGTGCTGGCGCAGAAGTTGAACGAGGCTTGGGGGCAAAGCGTGGTGGTCGACAACCGCGCCGGCGCTTCGGGCATTATCGGCACCGAGTTGGTGGCGAAGGCGCCGCCGGACGGTTACACGCTGATCATGGGCACCACCGGCTCGCACACCACCAATCCGGCGGTGTTCGCGAAGCTGCCGTACGATCCGGTGAAGGATTTCGCGCCGGTCAGCAACTTCGCCGACTCGCCATTCCTGCTCGTTGTTCATCCCTCGTTGCCGGCGAGAACATTGAAAGAACTGATCGCACTGGCCCGCGCGCGTCCCGCGCAATTGCACTATGCATCGTTCGGCACCGGCAGTTCGGCGCATCTCGCCGGTGAACTGCTGCGCGGCATGGCGAAGATCGACATCGTACACGTGCCGTATAAAGGCGGGCCGCCGGCGCTTGCCGACGTGCTGGGCGGCCATGTGCCGATGATGCTGAACTCGCTGCCGGCCGTGGTGCCGCAGATCAAGGCCGGCCGTTTGCGCGCGCTCGCCACCGCCGCGCCCCGGCGCGTGGCCACCGCGCCCGACACGCCGACGTTTGCGGAAGCCGGATTGCCGGGTTACGAAGCGGGTTCGTGGTACGGCCTGCTCGCGCCCGCCGCAACGCCACGCGACATCATCAACCGGCTGCACGGCGAAGTCGTGCGCATCCTCGCGTTAAGCGACGTGAAGCAGCGCCTCGCCGCCGAAGGCACGGACCCCATCGGCAACACGCCGGAACAATTCGGCGAACAAATCCGCCGCGATATTACGCGCTGGGTGCAGGTCGCGCGCGAGGCCAAGGTCAAGGCGGAGTAGTTCGCTCCCCGCTCCGCCGCATGTGTTTCCTCGCCTCGCTTGCGAGCGCGCATCGGCGCCAGCCTGTACATCCATGCGGCAGAAGTGGTAGGGTGCGATTCCATCGCGCCGACTGGCGGAATTGCGCTATGATTTTGCGTGATTGGAAAGTGTCGGTTTTCGTGCCAATGTTATTGGGATGTTATACGGCGCAGACAAACGTGAGTATTTGTTTTTAAGTGAAATTATTTTGTAGTTGCAGGAATCTTATTCATCGCGCCGGGATGTTATTCATCGTTTTCGCTGTATAAAACTAGGCACCTCACGATGCGCGGCTTTCTCTTGGGAACCCTGTTGACTTGGAGTGCAGCAACTTCGGGGCAAATACCGGGTTTGCCAATCATTGACTTCGAGCGATACTTTCCCCACTTTGTTGCGACTTCTGAAGAAACAAGGGACCAATCGTTTCCACAGGGCGTGCAGTTCAAGCTGATTTCTGTCCGCGACGAAAAGGAACAACTAGTGTGGGTTACGCTAACGCGGCGCGAAGGGCAAGAGCGGCTCATCCGTGTGTTTCTTGCAAAAGGTCCAATCGAAGGTTCAAAGAAGACCTTTCGAGGTGCGGTAGCAAAGTTTGCAGACGCCGAGAAAATGAGATTTGAGATAGTAGATTTGCGCGACGTTCGAACCTCTGGAGCCTTTAAGGAACGCGCCGAGGGTATTGGATGGGGCGTGGAGGCTTTGCCAAAGTGAAGAGCCTAACGGGCGCTTCAACCGGGACGCCGCAAGAGCGCGGCGCCCTTTAAGCTGATCGTTATGCCGCACTGACCAGCGCGTGTAGAGTGCATTAATCGAAGGGCAATGCGCCGTATGCGGATCATCATGCAAGACATGCGGCGCAATACGATTGCGCCCTACAACTACTGCGGATTGCGGGCTACGCGCATTACACTTGCTGCCCCCGGCGTATTACGTCACTGCGGCTGTATCCCCGCCGCCTTCGCCACCGCCACGTACCGCGCGTAATCTTCTTTCAGGAATTTCGCGAATTCCTCCGGCGTGCCGCCGACGGGGGTGAGGTTAAGCGCGGTAAAGCGCTCGATCACATCCTGCGATTGCAGCATCTGGCGCACCGCCGCGTTGAGCTTGTCCACGATAGCGCGTGGCATGCCGCGCGGGCCATACAGGCCGTACCAGCCGGTGGATTCATAGCCCTTCAAACCGGATTCGTCCGCGGTGGGCACGTTAGGCAGTTGCGGCGAGCGCTTCAAGCCGGTGAACGCCAGCGGTCGCAAACGCCCCGCCTGCACCAGCGGCACCACCACCGGGCTGGGGCCGAACATCAGCGGCACCTGGCCGCCGATGAGATCACTGATCGCGGGGCCTGCGCTGCGATAAGGCACGTGCGTGAGTTTGACGCCCGCCATCGCCTGAAATTGCTCACCAGCGATGTGGGTGGAATTGCCCCAACCGGCCGAGACGTAAATCATTTTTCCCGGATGGGTCTTGGCGAAATCGATCAGTTGTTGCAGCGTGTTAATCGGCACCGACGGATGCACCACGATCACCAAGCCGCTCGAATTGCAGATGTGGCTGATCGG
>JAYVQD010000244.1:0-7397 GCA_043777275.1 Nitrosomonadales bacterium | reverse complement strand
TCGCGCGTTCCACCATTGCATGGGTTCCCGCCTGCGCGGGAACGACGGTGCGGGGGTTGATCCGGCGGCGAGTGAGGTAGCCGGGTTCTACTCCATCTTAATCCCCGCCGCCTTAACCAGCTTGATGTTCTGCGCGACCTCATTGCGTATGAATGCGGCGAATTCCTGCGGCGTGCTGGTGGCCGGATCGAGACCCTGTTTCATATAGGCGGTTTTCATTTCCGGCGTATTCACGATTTTCACGATGGCGTTATTCAGGCGCGTGATGATGTCGCGCGGCACGCCTGCGGGTGCCAGCACGCCGTACCAGCCGGAGCGGTCAAAGCCCGGCAAGCCGGATTCATTTAGCGTGGGCATATGCGGTGCGAGCGGCGTGCGTTGGCCGGTGGTGACAGCAAGCGCACGCGCGCGCTTGGCGTTGATGAGCGGTGTCGATGCCGGAATGCTGGCGATAATCATGTCCACCTCGCCGCTTGCCGTGGCGGTGACGCCGTCGGAGATGCCTTTATAGGGCACATGGGTGATGTTCACCTTGGCAAGCGAACTCAGGAGCTCGCTCACCAGATGCGCTGAACTCCCCACGCCCGACGAGGCGTAATTCAGTTTGCCCGGATGCGCGCGCGCCAGCGCGAGCAGTTCCAGGATGTTTTGCGCGGGCACCGACGGATGCACCACCACGAACCACGGCCCGTACACCACCCGCGACACCGGCGCGAAATCGCGCTCCAGGTCGTACGGCAGCTTGCGCCGCAGCGCGGGCTGCACGGTGTCGGCGGCGGACATCAGCAGCAGCGTGTAGCCATCGGGCGGCGATTTCGCCACCGCATCGGTGGCGAGCAAGCCGCCAGAGCCGCCGCGATTTTCGATAATGATCTGCTGGCCCAGCAGTTCAGATAATTTCGGCGCGAGCATGCGCGCAGTGACATCCGCCGCGCCGCCCGCGGCGAAGCCGACGATGATTTTGATGGGCTTCGCGGGGTAGGCTTGTGCGAACGTCGGCGAGCAGCACATTGCGGCGAATAGGACCGCGATCGATTTGAAAAAAGATTTCATTCTGCGCGTATTCCCGCGCTCTTGATGACTTTTGCCCACTTGGATATTTCCCCGGTGATGGTTTTGCTGAAGGCGTCTGCGGTGCTGCCCAGTGGCTCGGCCCCCAGCGCCGCGAAACGTTCCGCCAGATCGGGTGCGCGCAGCGCGTCGTTCACGGCTTTGTTGAGTTTGTCGACTAAGGGAGGGGCGGCGCCTGCCGGTAACAATATGCCGTACCACAAGCTGCTTTCATAACCAGGCACGCCCGCTTCGGCGGCAGTCGGCAAATCGGGCGCAGCGGGTGAGCGTTTGGCGGTGGATATCGCCAGCGCGCGCAGCTTGCCGCTTTTCACATGCGGCAATGAAGTCGGCATCGGGTCAAAAATCATCTGCACCTGGCCCGCGAGCAATGCGGGCATCGATTGTCCGCTGCCTTTGAACGGCACATGCACGAGGTTGATGCCGGTCATGAACTTGAGCAGCTCGATGGCAAGATGGCTGGAGCTGCCGCTGCCGGATGACGAATAGTTTAGTTCGCCGGGGCGCGCTTTGGCGAGGGCGATCAGTTCTTTCAAGGTGCCGGCCTTGAGCGTGGGATGCACCACCAACAGTTGCGGCATCAAAACGGTGTGCGACACCGGCGTGAAATCCCGGATCGAATCGTAACCGGGCGCACGCATCATCGCCGGATTGATCGCCAGAATGCTGGTGGCGCCGGAGAGCAGCGTGTAACCATCGGGCGCAGCCTGCGCAACAATGCGCGCGGCAATCGCGCCACTGGCGCCTGCGCGATTATCCGTAATCACCGGCTGATTGAACGCTTCGCCGAGCTTTTGGCCGATGATGCGCGTGGTAATGTCCGATGCGCCGCCGGGCGAAAAGCCGACGAGGATGCGCAGCGGTTTGGTGGGGTACGGTTGTGCCTGCGCGCACAAGAATAAGGACAAGGCAGCCGCCGCAGCCAAAGCGCCGCCGAGCGTTGTTACCATGAATCGAAGCGTCATGGCCGCGACTTTGCCACAAATCCGGCGCGCGATGAACTTGACGCCCGTAACGCGGGGACGCACACTGAAGTTCAAGTGGTGTGTGATGTCCGGGGAGAAAATCATGGCTAGAAATTTCCTGCTTGCGGTGTTGAAGGCGGCGTTGCTGGCCGGCGTGGCAAATGCGGGCAACGTGACTGCGCAAGTGCAGGCTTATCCGGCCAAGCCGATACGTATCGTGGTGCCGTTTGCGGCCGGCAGCGGCGCCGACGCCAATCCGCGTTTTTATGGCGAGCTGGTGTCGAAGCTCTGGGGGCAAGGCGTGGTGGTGGACAACCGGCCCGGCGGCAGTGGCATCATCGCGGTGCAGACAGTCAAAAGCGCGGCGGCGGACGGCTACACGCTGCTCACGGGCACCACCTCAACCATAGGCGTCAATCCGGTGGTGATGAAGGATCTGCCCTATGACCCGGCCAGGGAGTTCCGCCCGGTGATCCTGTTTGGATTGTCGCCAACCGCGTTTGTGGTGAGCGGGAATTCTCCGAGCAAGACGCTTAAGGAGTTTGCCGCCGCAACCAAAAAAGCGGGGCTGCCTTTGGCGGTGGGTAACTACTCGGCGGGTTACGAATTGTTGAGTATCTGGTTTGGCATGGTGAACGGGTTTGCCATTACGCCGGTGCCGTACAAGGGCGCATCGCCGGTGATGACCGATGTGATCGGCGGTCAAATCGCATCGGGCATGATCGACTCCGGCGGCGCGGCGCCGTTAATCAAGGAGGGCCGCATGCGCGCGCTCGTTATCACGGCCGAGTCGCGCCATCCGGTGTTGCCCGATGTGCCGACCATGAAGGAAAGCGGCTTTCCCGATTTTGTCAGCTACTCGTGGAGTTCAATCTTTGTGCGCAGTGAAACGCCCGACGCCATCGTCAACAAGCTGCATGACGGCTTCAAGGCGGCGATGGAAAGCCCCGAAGGGCGGGCATATCAGGCATCGCGCACCAGCATTATCGTAAGTTATACGCCGCAGGAAATACGCGCGTTCGTGGCTGCGGATGCCGAGCGCTATCGCAAGATTGCCCAGTTGGCGGGCATCAAGCCGCGCTAAAAGGTGCGTCGGTGCAGCGGGCTGGATTACTCAACTTTCGCGCCCGAGGCCTTCACCGCCGCGCGCATTTTTTCCGTCTCCGCACGGATATGCGCGGCGAATTGTTCGGGCGTGGAGCTTTTGGCTTCAGCGCCCAGGCCCGACATTTTTTCCATGATGTCCGCTGACTTCATCGCCTTGACGAACTCGGTGTTGAGCCGCGTGATAAGGGGTGCGGGCGTTTTAGCGGGGGCGAGCAGGCCGTACCAGCCGGTGACTTCGTAGCCGGGTATCGATTCGGCGACGGTGGGCAGTTCGGGCGCGAGCGGTGTGCGCGCAAGGCTGGTGACGCCTATGGCGCGCACGCGGCCGGCTTTGATGTGCGGCATGATCATTGGCACTACCGAGATGGTCATCTGCAATTGTCCACTGATGGTGTCGGTGAGCGCGGGCGCGAGCCCTTTGTACGGCACGTGATCTATGGCGGTGCCGGTCATCGATTTGAAGCGTTCCGCCGCAAGGTGAGGCGGCGATCCGGAACCGGCGGAACCGTAGCGCATTTGGCCGGGCTTCGATTTCAGCAGCGCGACAAATTCCTTGATGGTGGCGGCGGGCACCGACGGGTTGAGCACGATGATGAAAGGGGTTGATCCGAGCAGACTGATCGGCGCGAAATCCTTCTGCAAATCGAAGGGCAGCTTTTCGTACATCACCGACACGATCACAATCTGCGAGGTCGCCATGGTCAGCGTGTGACCATCGGGCGCCGCTCTGGCACCTATCTCGGCGCCGATGATGCCGCTGGCGCCGGCGCGATTGTCGACCACCATCGCCTGACCGAACGCTTCGGTAAATTTCGGGTTGAGTAGCCGCGCGAGGATGTCGGGGCCGGAGCTGGGGGTGCTCATCACGATCACGCGCACGGGGCGCACCGGGTAAGGTTGTGCGCTGCCCAACGCCGGCATCAGGGAGATCGCCGCCCATGCCGCAGACACAAAAATTTTCGAGCCTCGCCTTTTCATATCTGCTCCCGAAATCAATGCAACACGATGCGACGGCGCATTCTGGCCGGTTTCATTCACGCGGGCAAGGCGCGCTGCAATGCGAGCCGTCCATCTTGTGGTGCTTTCAGGACGTGCTGGCGCGCGCTTTGTCCACGTCCTAAAATACGCCTTCTTCCCCGTTCATTTCATTGAGAGTTTTCCATGCCCAAAACCACCGGAGCAAGATATTTCGCCGAAGTCATCAAGGGTTACGGTATAACCCACGCCTTTTTCGTGCCGACCATATTGATGGATGCGCTGGCGGAGATGGACGAACTGGGCATCCAGAAAATTTTGACCCACGGCGAAAAAGCCGCCGCCTATATGGCCGACGGTTATGCGCGTGCCGCTAACCGGCCGGGCCTGTGCATGGGACAGCAGATTGGCGCCTCCAACCTGGCCGCAGGCTTGCGCGATGGTTTCATGGCAGGCGCGCCGATTATCGCGATCACCGGCGGCCCCACCACGGCGGGGCGTTATCGCCATTCGTATCAGGAGGTGGAGGATTTCGCGCAATTCGATTCGATGACCAAACTCAATCTGCAACTTGATGACGTATCGCGTCTGCCGGATTTGATGCGGCAGTTGTTTCGCTCGGTAACCACCGGTGCGCCGAAGCCTGTGCATCTCAGGTTGCGCGGTTCGCACGGGCAGGGTATCGAGTGCGAAGCCGATTTACCGCTGCCGATTATCGAAAAAGAATACGCCACGATTCCGGCTTATCGCCCGCAGCCGGAACTTGAACGCGTCAAAGCCGCGCTGGCGGTGCTGGCCAAAGCGCAGCGTCCGATTATCGTTGCCGGTGGCGGTGTCACGTCATCCGGCGCGCAAGCCGAGCTGGTGCAGTTCGCCGAGAAAATGCAGATACCGGTGGCTACGTCGCTCAATGCCAAAGGCGCGATACTCGATACGCATCCGCTGGCCGTGGGTGTGCCCGGTGTTTATTCGCGTGAGTGTGCGAACCGCGCGATTGCCGAGGCTGATCTGGTGTTGTTTATCGGCAGTCACGCCGGCGCGCAGGTAACAGCGAACTGGAAAATCCCCGCGCCGGGCGTCACCGTGATTCAGATCGATATCGACGCAGAGGAACTGGGCCGCAACTACCCTAACGCCGCATCGATATTGGGTGACGCGAAGACCACCCTGACGCACATGATTGCGTTGGCCGCTGGTCCCGCCGCCGGTGCGAAGGCCTGGTGCGCACGCACACAAGAACTCGTCGCTAACTGGCGCGCCAGTGTTGCCGCGCATTACAACTCCGATGCCTCGCCGATGCGCCCGGAGCGCATCTGCAAAGAAATCACCGACGCGTTGCCCGCCAATGGCGTGGTGGTGTCCGACACCGGCCACGCAGGCATGTGGACCGGGCAACTGATCGACATGCGTCACGCGACGCAGCGCTACATCCGCTGCGCGGGTTCGCTGGGCTGGGGCTTGCCCGGCGCAATGGGTGTGAAGTGCGCGTTGCCCAATCAGCCGGTGGTGTTGTTCAGCGGCGACGGCGGCTTTTATTATCACATCGCCGAATTGGAAACCGCCGCGCGCCACGGCATCAATCTGGTGATGGTGGTCAACAACAACAGCGCCCTGAATCAGGAAATTCCGCTGGTGGGCCATGCCTACGAAGGCAAACGCGGCGACAAGTACAAGCCCGACGAAATGTGGCGTTTCCAGAAAACGGCTGATATCGCCAAGGTGGCAGAGGCGATGGGCTGTGCGGCGTTTCGCGTGGATAACCCGAAGGCGCTGCGCGAGTTGCTGCCCAAAGCACTGGCGATGAACAGGCCCGTGGTGATTGATGTCATCAGCGACGACACCGCGCTAGCGCCGACGGCGTGGACGCCGGGCGGCAAGTAAAGTGCGGTCAGGTGTAAGGGGTTTGGCGTCAGGAGTGAAAGGCCACACCAGCGCGTGGGTGGGGTTGCTCTCGACGCTGAACGCTCAATTCCTAACCCTGCTCATCGGAGGCGCGTTGCTATCCGGCTTCGCACAAGCGCAAGAATTCCCCGTCAAACCCATCCGCATCATCGTCGGCCCCGGCCCCGATATCATCGCGCGCATGTTTGGCCAGAAATTCACCGAAACGTGGGGCCATCAAACTATCGTTGAGCAGCGCCCGGGCGGTGGCGGCACGATTGCGACGGAAATGGTGGCAAAAGCGCCGCCGGATGGTTACACGTTATTGTTATCGAGCGCGGCCTACACCATTAACGCGGTGTTGCAACCGGGGCCGCATGATCTCATACGCGATTTTGCATCCATCGCGCTGTGCGCAACCTCGCCGTTCATCTTGACCGTGCATCCTTCGGTGCCGGCCACTTCGGTGAGGGAATTGATTGCGCTGGCGAAAACCAGGCCGGGGCAACTGGTGTATTCCTCATCGGGCAACGGCACGCCGCCGCATCTGGCCGGTGAGATGTTCAAGAGCATGGCGAAAGTGGATATTCTGCACGTGCCGTATAAATACGCCACGCCCGCGTTGGTCGATGTGGTCAGCGGGCAGGTGCAGATTATGTTTCCCATCATGTCGATTTCGCTGCCGCAGGTGCAGGCAGGCAAGTTGCGCGGGCTGGCTGTGAGCGCGCGTGAGCGCACACGGCTGGCGCCGCAACTGCCGACGATCGCCGAATCGGGATTGCCCGGCTACGAAATCATCGGTTGGAACGGTCTGATCGCGCCGGCGAAAACGCCTGCGGCGGTGGTGAGTAAACTCAACGCCGAAGTTAACCGCCATCTGAAAGCGCCTGAGTTGGTGCAACGACTCGCGCAATCGAGTTACGACCCAGCGGGGGACAAAAATTCGCCTGAGCAGTTCAGCGATTTTGTGCGCGCGGAAATTGCCAAATTCGCGAAGCTGGTGAAGGAAACCGGAACCAAGGTGGATTAAATCAATCAGGGAGGCAGGCTGATATGACGAGTACCAATGGCGCAAGTAGTGTGAAGCCGATCCGCCGCGTAGTCACCGGCAATGATGCGCAGGGTCGCTCTAAGGTGTTGTTCGACAGCGCCGCGCCCAACGTCAATGCCAATGCCTTCAAGAAGGGCACGGGCATGACCGACATCTGGGTGTTTCACGATTGCCCGGCGAATATCTCCGGCGAGAAAGACGACGGTAATCTGCCGTTTCATTTTGAGCCGCCGCCCAACGGCGGGCATTTGCGCATCGTGCAGTCGGACGCCCGCCGCGCCGACTACGACGCGACGAAAGACACCTTTATCACACCGCCGCATCCGCCGAAAAAAACGCCCGGCGGC
>JAYVQD010000243.1:0-7441 GCA_043777275.1 Nitrosomonadales bacterium | reverse complement strand
TGAATGTCGGGCACCATATTGTCACGCTTGTGCTGCTCGGAGAGCAGGCGGCGCACGCGCTGGTAGCCGGCATCGTCGTGGATGCTGTCGATCTCCAGGGTGGGCTGCTGGTGGTGATCGGCGACGGCGAACAGATGAAACTCGCGTATCAGCCGGGGCGACAGGTACTGCGAGATAAACGATTCATCCTTGAAATTGCGCATGGCGAAATCCAGCACCTTCAACCAGTCGGCGCCGGCAATCTCCGGGAACCAGCGCCGGTCCTCTGCGTCGGGTTTTTCGCAGATGCGGCGGATCTCCTGCATCATCGAAAAACCGAGGGCATAGGGATTGATGCCGCCGTAGCCGGGCTGATCGAAGCCGCGCTGGCCCACCACATTGGTGTGGCTTTGCAGGAACTCGATCATGAAGGCGTCGTTGACCAGGCCCTTGTCGTAGAGGCGATTAATCAGTGTGTAATGCCAGAACGTTGCCCAGCCTTCGTTCATGACTTTGGTTTGGCCCTGCGGATAAAAATACTGCGAAATCTTGCGCACGATACGCACGATCTCGCGCTGCCAGGGCTCGAGTCGCGGCGAGAATTTCTCGACAAACCAGAGTATGTTTTCTTCGGTCTCCGAGGGAAAAGACGATTTTTTGCCGTGTTGCGCCGGCTCGCGTACGACGGGCGCGGCAGGCACGGTGCGCCACAGGTCGTTGTATTGCCGGCGCGCGTGTTCGTAACGCTCATCGCCGCGCGCCTTTTCCTCTTTCTGCGACAGCGGCGACGGGCGCAGGTAGCGATGCACGCCGTAGTCTTTCAGCGCATGGCAGGAATCGAGCGTTTCTTCTACCGCGGTGACACCGTAACGCTCCTCGCAATCCATCACATAGCGGCGCGCAAACACCAGGTAGTCCAAAATGGCATCGGCCTGAGTCCATTGGCGAAACAGAAAATTGCCCTTGAAAAACGAGTTGTGGCCGAAGCTCGCATGCGCGATCACCAGCGCCTGCATCATCATCGAGTTCTCTTCCATCAAATAGGCGATGCAGGGGTCTGAGTTGATGACAATTTCGTAGGCGAGGCCCTGCTGCCCCTTGCGATAGGCCTGCTCGTTGGCGATGAACTCCTTGCCGTACGACCAGTGCTGGTAGCCGGTAGGCAACCCGGTCGAGGAATAGGCGTCGAGCATCTGTTCGGAGGTGATGATTTCGATTTGGTTCGGATAGGTGTCCAAACCAAATTCCGCGGCACAGGTGCCGATTTCATCTTCATAGCGCTCGATGAGCTCGAAGCTCCAGTCGGAGCCGGTTGAAATCGGGTTCATGCGTGCTCCTTTTTAAACAGATCGCGAAATACCGGATAGATTTCCTCGCGCTGCCCGACGCGCCGCTTGGCGAAGTTCCCTTTCTCTACCGTCTCGTAACCCGCCCACAGGCTGCTCGCGTGCGAACTGTCGGCGTCGCACACCTCGATGTAGGCAAAGTAGCGCAACATCGGCAACAGATTCTGTTCAACAAAGCGCGCGCTTTTCCCCGCATCCGAACCAAAGGCGTCGCCGTCGGAAGCTTGCGCGAGATACAAATTCCAGCCGCCGCCGGCATAACGTTCGCACGCGATGCGGTGCGCCAGCTCCAGCGCGGTGAGCACCACGGTGCCGCCGCTGCGCGTGTCATGAAAAAAGGTGTTCTCGTCCACTTCTTCGGGCTCGTCGGTGTGGCGGATAAACACTACGTCCACGTGTTCGTACTTGCGCGACAAAAACAAATACAGCAGTGCAAAAAAACGCTTGGCAAGGTCTTTGCGATTCTCGTCCATCGAAGCGGACACATCCATCAGGCAGAACATCGCCGCGCGCGAGATGGGCGCGGGCACCGCCACGCGATTGCGAAAGCGCAGGTCGAGTTCATCAAGGTACGGCACGCGCGCCAGGCGCTTTTCCAGCACCGCAATCTCGGCCTCCAGCTCCGCTATCGCCTCGGCATTCCTCTCGGCGTTCGCATCGGCATTCGCATCGTTGCGCGAGCGTTGCAGGCGCTCGCGCGCCTCGCGCAACTTTTCGCGGATCGCCGCCGACAGCGCGATGCGCCGGCCCAATGCCGTTTTCAAGGTACGCAGCACCGCGAGGTTGCACTGCGCACCCGCGGTAACGAATCCGGCATGGATAAATTTTTGCTGCATCGCCTGCCCCAGCGCGGTGCGCAACAGCCGCGGCAACTCCAGATCCTCAAAGAAGATATCGAGAAACTCCTCGCGCGACAGGCTGAACACAAAATCGTCAACACTTTCACCCGAACCGGGCTCGCTGCCCGCACCGCCCCCGCCGCCCCCGCCATCCGGCCGTTTGATGGTGTCGCCCTTGACGAATTCACGGTTGCCCGGATGCACCGTTTCGCGGTCACCGCCGGGGGCGTGGCGAAAGCGCGGCTCGGCAATGTCTTTGGCGGGTATGCGCACGTTGCCGCCCTTGGCCATGTCGGTGATGGAACGCTCGCCGATCATGCCCTTCACCGATTGGCGCAACTGCGCTTTGTAACGCCGCAAAAAGCGTTCGCGGTTGGCGGCGCTTTTGTTGCTGCCGTTCAGTCGCCGGTCGATAAGGTGGATCACGTTAGTCTCTTTATGGCGTTGCGCTCGCCCGTCAGCTTACGTCGACTTCCTGACGCGCAGATACCACTCGGAAAGCAGGCGCACCTGCTTTTCGGTGTAGCCCTTCTCCACCATGCGCGAGACAAAATTCTGGTGTTTGTTGATGTCCTCGGCCGAGGCCTTGGCGTTAAACGAAATCACCGGCAGCAGATCTTCGGTATTGGAGAACATTTTTTTCTCGATCACCTCGCGCAGCTTCTCGTAACTGTTCCAGGCCGGATTCTTGCCGCCGTGGTTGGCGCGGGCGCGCAGCACGAAATTGACGATTTCGTTGCGGTAGTCTTTGGGATTGGCGATGCCCGCGGGCTTCTCGATTTTTTCCAGCTCGGCATTAAGCGCGGCGCGGTCGAAGCACTCGCCGGTTTCCGGGTCGCGAAAGTCCTCGTCCTGGATCCAGCAGTCGGCATACGTCACGTAGCGGTCGAAAATATTCTGCCCGTACTCGGCGTATGATTCGAGATAGGCGGTCTGGATTTCCTTGCCGATAAATTCGGCATAACGCGGCGCCAGCCAGCCCTTGATGAAATCAAGATAGCGACGCTGCATTTCCTCCGGCAGATCTTCGCGCGCGATGCGTTGCTCCAGCACATACATCAGATGCACGGGATTGGCCGCCACTTCGGTCTGGTCGTAGTTGAACACGGACGACAATATCTTGTAGGCGAAACGCGTCGATGCGCCGTTCATGCCCTCGTCGGTGCCGGCATAGTCGCGGTACTCCTGATACGCCTTGGCCTTGGGATCCTGATCCTTCAGGCTTTCGCCGTCGTAAACCCGCATCTTGGAGTAGATGCTGGAGTTTTCCGGCGCTTTCAGGCGCGACAGCACCGAGAACTGCGCCATCATTTCCAGCGTGCCGGGCGCGCAGGGGGCATTGAGTAGCGAGCTGTTGGTAAGCAGCTTGCTGTAAATTTTCACTTCCTCGGTCACCTGCAGGCAGTACGGCACCTTGACGATATAAATGCGGTCAAGAAAAGCCTCGTTGTGCTTGTTGTTGCGAAAGGTCTGCCACTCCGATTCATTCGAGTGCGCCAGAATGAGGCCGTTGAACGGTATCGCTGAAATGCCCTCGGTGCCCTTGAAGTTGCCCTCCTGCGTGGCGGTGAGCAACGGATGCAGCATCTTGATCGGCGCTTTGAACATCTCGACGAACTCGAGCAAGCCCTGATTGGCAAGGCACAGTCCGCCGGAATAGCTGTAGGCATCGGCATCGTTTTGCGAGAATTGGTCGAGCTTGCGGATATCGATCTTGCCCACCAGTGAGCTGATATCCTGATTGTTCTCGTCGCCGGGTTCGGTTTTGGAAATCGCAATCTGCCGCAGCACCGACGGCTGCACCCGCGCCACGCGAAACTGCGAGATATCACCGCCAAATTCAGTCAGCCGTTTGAGCGCCCACGGCGACATGATGCCGCTGAGATAGCGCTGCGGGATGCCATATTCAGATTCAAGCATTGCGCCATATTGCACGGGCGGAAACAGCCCCAGCGGCGATTCGTTTACCGGCGAGCCCTTCAACGCGTAGATCGGCTTGGCCTCCATCAATTGCTTCAACCGTTCGGCTATCGAGGATTTGCCGCCGCCCACCGGCCCCAGCAAATACAACACTTGCTTGCGCTCTTCCAATCCCTGCGCCGCGTGCTTGAAAAAAGCGACGATCTGCGCAATCACATCCTCCATGCCGTAAAACTCGGCAAAGGCGGGATAACGTTTGATGACGCGGTTGGAAAAGATACGCGACAGGCGCTGGTCGTTGCGGGTATCGACTGTTTCGGGCGTTCCGATCGCGGCCAGCATGCGCTCGGCCGCGCTGGCGTAGGCGCCCGGATCGCGCTTGCACAGTGCGAGGTAGTCTTCAATCGACATTTCCTCGTCCTGCGATTCAGCGTAGCGCGTCTTGTAGCTTTCGAATAAGTCGATCATGACGTTTCTCCTTAAAATTCAGAAACGCCCGCTCAGAAATCACGAAAACACCAAAGCGGGCGCCCCATTAAAAATTCGCCGTAACTAAACTATTCAACCACGTCGTAACAGATTCCGTTGTACGCTACCTAACGCACGATGCAAGCGTTGCGTTGAGAGGAATATTTTTCCGCAGCGTAGGTTCGTTAAAAGTGCGCTTCAACCGTCAGTTTGTCATTAGGCCAAAAGTCAGTCTTTCAGCAGGCCAGAATGCTTACCCTCGTCCCTGGGTAACCGTCTGAATTTAGTAACATTCGTAAGGTCATAAAACCGGGTTAAGCGATGCTTTCAATGCCTTGGCTCACCACAATGCATGAATTGTGCCTAATTATTTTATCTATATAAATCAAATACTTACGAAAATATTATCTGGGATTACACCCAAAAAGTAGCGCAATTTTCGACACTTAGGCATTTTTTCAACTGTTTTCGCCCTCCCTGCGCACCGAGGCCAGGCAGGGGTTATCCGCGCCGCGTTAACCGCGCAGCACGCAGCGCGAACGGAAAATTCGACGCCATTCGCCACACTGAATAGTTACGCTCTTTTCTGTCGGGCGGTGCGATAGCCTGGATCAACCGCCGCGGCGCGCACTGCTACACTATTGAAATCGCTGAATCGGGCCGCAGAATTGCGGCATCCGGCACGTGCAACGCATCGCTTCGTAACGAACAGGGAGAAACCACCGTGCTGCTCGGCAAAGGCGTCATGATTAACTGGAACAACGTCGCGCCGGAACATCGCCCTGCGTACGACGCCTGGCATTGTGGCGAGCATATGGTGGGGCGGCTCACGATTCCCGGCTTTCTGCGTGGGCGGCGCTACATTGCGACGGCGCCTGAACAAGTGCGGCGCAATTTTCTGACGATGTATGAAGTGACCGATCTGGACGTGTTGACCGGCGCCGATTATCTCGCCAGGGCCAACAACCCCAGCGCGCTGACGCTACGCACCACGCCGCTGGTGCTCGACAGCGTGCGCGGCATCGCGCGGGTACGGGCGTCGCACGGCACAGGCACCGGCGGCTTTGCGTTGACGCTGCGCTTTGATCCGCAACCGGGCGCCGAAGCCGCGCTGGAAAACTATCTCGCGCAGCAAGCGTTGCCGCAACTGGCGCAACGCGCCGACATCGTGGGCGCGCATCTGATGATGGCCGACAAAGCCGCCAGCGCGATAACACCTGTCGAACGCCAGGGCCGCCCGACGCTGATCCCGAACTGGATTGTGATGATCGAAGGCTTCACGCTCCCCGCCGTCAGCCATGCGCGCGTGGCCATGCTGTCGGATGCGCTGCTCGCCGCGAACGGCTGCGCCGATGCCATCGAGCGCGATATCTACACCCTGCAATTTCAATTAAACAGCACTCAGGAAAATACGTAAGTATTTGTTTTTATTAAGTTAATTTACAAGCAACCAGGAGCCTCCATGACCACCGAACTCCATGCACGCGGCCTTGCCATGCGTACCAAAGTGCTCGGCGCGGCGCAGGTCGAACAGACTTACCGCAGCGTCGATAAATTCACGCAACCGTTTCAGGAGCTGGTCAACGAATACGTGTGGGGCGCGGTGTGGGCGCGGCCCGGTCTGGAAACACGCACGCGCTGCCTGCTCACCATCGGCATGCTCACCGCGTTGAATCGCCCGAACGAATTAAAAACCCATATGCGCGCGGCGCTCGACAACGGCGTCACGCGTGAGCAGATCATGGAAACGCTGTTGCAGGCCAATGTGTATTGCGGCGCGCCGGCGGCGGTGGAAGCGTTTCGCTGCATGCGTGAAGTGTTTGCGGCGCTGGATGGGGTAACTGCGGGGGTAACTGCGGGGGTAACTGCGGCCGCACCGGTCAAATAGGGAGCGCGCGATGAATGATTCACTATTGGAGCCGGATGTGCGCGCACGCGGCCAGCAGGTGCGCCGCGAGGTGCTGGGGCCGTCGCATGTATCCGCGTCGTACGATGTCGATGCGTTGTCGCTGCCGAAAACGCAGCTCGCGGAATACGTGTGGAGCAAAATCTGGGCGCGTCCCGGCCTCTCACGCAAGCGCCGCAGCATCGCCAATCTCGCCATGCTCACCGCGCTGAACCGCCCGCATGAACTCAAGCTGCACATCAAAGCCGCCATCAACAACGGCCTCACACCCGATGAAATCGGCGAGGTGCTGCTGCAAACCGCCGTCTACTGCGGCGTCGCCGCGGCCGAAGACAGCTTTCGCATTGCGCGCGAAGCCTTCACGGAAATGAATCTCAAATAAGGATGCTCATGACGACCACTCTCAACGTTTGTTCCGGCAACGGCCTGTCCGCCTCGTTCCGCGAATTGCTGCCGCAGTTCGAGCGCGCCCACCAGTGCCATGTCGCCATGACCTTCGAGCCGGCGCAAATCCTGCTGCGTGAAATCAAGGCCGGCAAAGCCTTCGATCTCGGCATCCTCGGCAAAGGCGTCATGGATCAAATCGTGAAAGAAGGCTATGTCGCCGGTGACAGCGTGCGCGTGCTCACCCGCAACGGCATCGGCGTGGGCGTACTCAAAGGCGCGCCCAAGCCCGACCTCAGCAGCGTTGAATCGTTCAAGCGCGCGTTGCTGAATGCAAAATCCGTCGCCTACACCACCGAAGGCGCCAGCGGCATTTATTTCGCCGGCCTGATCGACAGGCTCGGCATCGGCGACGCCATCAAAGCCAAAGCCAGAACACAACCCGGCGGCCTCGTCGCCGATCTCGTGGTGCAAGGCAGCGCAGAGATTGCCGTACAGCAGATACCCGAAATTCTCGCGGTGGCAGGCGCCGATTACGCCGGCCCCATACCGGCGGAGATTCAAAGTATTTCGGTGAATGCCGGCGGTGTTTTTGTGAA
>JAYVQD010000242.1:0-1945 GCA_043777275.1 Nitrosomonadales bacterium | reverse complement strand
GGCGGTTGCCGAACGCCTGCATGAACTCGGCGCTGAAACTCTCAATCGACACCAGCACCACATTCAGCGGTATCCGCGGCCCATCGGCCACAATCTCGCGCTCGTTCGGGCGCTGCGCAATCGTGATGCCGTCGTGATACCCGCTTAATTCCATCGCCAGCTTGCGTATCGCCGCCTGGCGCGGCATGGTTTTATAGAAACGCTCGTAATCGATTTCGTTGTACCAAAACGCATGCCAGAAATCGAAGTAACCGTTGCCCGCCAGTTCATTCAGTTGCGGATTATCTGAAAACTCCTTGTGCCGGGCATCCGCCACGGCGATGGCTATCACCGGCGCTGCAACCCACAGCGCGATGACGATCAATGTCGTCCGCCACGGTATCAGCGGCCTTTGCAGCAGCGGGCGCAACCGCCGCATCGCGAGCCCCCACACCGCGAGCGACACCGCGCCCACCGCGACCAGCAACAACGGCAGGTTGTACGACTCGCGGATATTGCCAACAACCTCGTTGGTGTAGATCAGGTAATCCACCGCGATAAAATTAAAGCGCGAGGCGAATTCGTTCCAGAAGGTGAATTCCGCTGCACCGACAAATACCATCACCACCGATAGCAGCAGCAGTACAATGCCCAGCACCCAACGCAGCGCCGTGCCCCGGCCACGGTTCAGACCAATCAATACCGCCAGCGGCGCGAGAAAACAAGTGGCCACCACCCCATCGAAGGCCATGCCGATCACCAGCGCGGGCAGCATTTTCCAGGGCACGAGCAACGAAAAATCACCGTTCAGTAGCGTCAGACCCAAGCGCACCAGCGAGTTAAACACAACGAATATGATCAGCAAGTCCGCCAACGCACGAAAACGACCGGCAAACACCAGCCCCGCAAAGGCGCGGGCTCGGCTCAAAATGAAACGCATGCAAATACCTCGGTTGAAAGGTCTTCTGTGAGCAAGTGCGGGACTTCTTACAAGGGCGCGTACTATACTCGAAAGGCCCCGCAAACCCGAATAACCGGGTTGCCAGCCGCACGCGAGTGGGACATAGCACATAGCGCATCGTTCCATGCCTGCTCTCGATAACCATCCCGGCGCGCGGTATGACTTGGCCTGGTGCGCGGCGCTGTGGCTGATGGTGCTGATGGTGCTGCTGCTCGACGCCAGCGGTGCCGACGCCTGGTTCACCCGCTTGTACGGTTCAGCGCAAGGTTTCGCGTGGCGCAATCATTGGCTGACAAGCAACGTCATGCACCAGGGAGGCCGCTGGACGAGCTGGGTTTTGTTCGGCATCGTGATTGTGGCGGTGTGGCGACCGTGGCCTGCCGTGGCGCAATTGCCGGCGAACGCGCGCGTGGTGGCTTGCCTGCACCGTGCTGTGCCTGATGCTCATTTCCACGGTCAAATATTTAAGCCTAACCAGTTGCCCCTGGGACTTGCGCGAATTCGGCGGCGTCGCGCAGTGGGTGTCGCACTGGGCGTGGGGCGTGCCTGACGGCGGGCCGGGCCGATGTTTTCCCTCGGGCCACGCATCGGGCGCATGCGCTTTTGCCGCAGGCTACTTTGCATTGCGCGAAACCGCACCGCGCTACGCGCGCGCGTGGCTCATCATCATCCTGGTACTGGGCGCGGCGTTTGGCTGGGCGCAACTGATGCGTGGCGCGCATCACCTGAGCCACACCTTATGGACAGCCGCGATTTGCTGGACAGTGACCGTGCTCACTTTTCACGGCACGCGATCCGGCCGCAACCCCTTAAAGCAGTAATGCGTCATTGAAGGTTGCAACAAAAACAGATTGATCCAGCTCAGTAAGCATCCGCGCAGGTCACTGCCACGGCATCAGCGAAGCATGTATTACCCCCTGCACCCCCTGATTCCCCACCGATCTAATAGCCAGATCCACATCCTTCAAACCAAACCGGTGCGTAGTAATTTTCTCCAGCGGAAAC
>JAYVQD010000241.1:0-7449 GCA_043777275.1 Nitrosomonadales bacterium | reverse complement strand
TTTGCTGCCGTCGCGCTGTCCGCCGTGGTCGAGGCCGGGCACGACATAGCGTTAGTCCTCACGCAGCCCGATCGGCCGGCGGGCCGGGGCCTGCGAATGGAGCCGTCTGCGGTAAAAAAAGTCGCACAAAAACAAATGCTTACGCTAGAGCAACCACTCACCCTCAAAAGCCCGGCAGCGCGCGAGGCTATCGCCGCTGCCAAGGCCGACGTCATGATCGTCGCCGCTTACGGCTTGATCTTGCCGCAGGACATCTTGGCGCTTCCGCGATTGGGCTGCATCAACATCCATGCCTCGTTGCTGCCGCGCTGGCGCGGCGCCGCGCCGATTCAGCGTGCGATTCTCGCCGGCGACACCGAAACCGGCATCACCATCATGCAAATGGACGCGGGGCTGGACACCGGCGATATGCTTTTGCGGCGCGCCATCCCGATAGGCGCGGACGAAACCAGCGGCGAACTCCATGACCGGTTGGCGGCGCTCGGCGCGCAGATGGTGAACGAGGTGTTAAACGCGTTAAACACCCGCCCCACGCCCATCAAGCAGCACAACGCACAGGCCACCTATGCGGCAAAGATTTCCAAGGATGAAGCCATGATCGACTGGCACGAAGACGCCGCCGCAATTCATCGCAAGGTGCGCGCGTTTAACCCCTTTCCCGGCGCGGTGACCGTGCTGGCAGGCGAACGCATCAAGCTCTGGCGCGCGCAGCCTGTCGCGCTAACGGACGGTGCGCCGGGCACGGTGTGTCGTTCGCCTGCGGGACCCTTGGTGATTGCAAGTGGCAGGGGCGCGCTTAACATCCTCGAACTGCAACGCGCCGGCGGCAAGCGTATGGCTGCCGAGCAGTTTCTTGCCGGCTTCCCGATCGCGATTGGCGCGCGCTTCGCTCAAAGCGCCACCGCCTGATGCGCGACGAGCAGATTCTCGCCGGCGGTGTGATTGAGCGCGTGCTGGCGGGGCGTACCCTCGATTTGGAACTGGCCGCACTGTGGCGCGACAACGCGGGTCTGACAGCCCATCAGCGCGCCTTGCTGCAAGACCTGTGCTACGGCGTGCTGCGTCACCTGGGCACGCTCGACGCGTTGCTGGCGCAACTGATCGACAAGCCGCTGCGCGATGAGCGCCTGCGGCATTTGTTGCGTGTTGCGCTGTATCAACTCGAACACACCCGCGCCGCGCCGCACGCGGTAGTCGATCACGCGGTCGCGGCGTGCGTGGCATTGAAAGCCGCGCCGGCGAAAGGGTTGGTTAACGCTGTGCTGCGGGGGTTTCTGCGCCGCAGCGCTGAATTGCGTGCGGCGAGCGGCCGCACCGACACCGGCCGCTATTCGTATCCGCAATGGTGGGTGGAAAAAATTCGCGCCCAGTATGCCGATGATTTCGTTGGCGTCCTCGAAGCCGGCAATCGCCATGCGCCCCTGACGCTGCGCGTGAACACGCGCCAGATCACGCGCGAGGCTTATCTTGAACGATTGAGCGCTGAAGGCATTGCTGCATCCGCGCTCGAAACGCACGCCGTGGTGCTGGACAAACCGGTGCCCGTGGAAAAGCTGCCCGGCTTTGCGCAAGGGCTGGTGAGCGTGCAGGACGCCGCCGCACAACGCGCGGCGCCCTTGCTCGACGCGCATAGCGGCATGCGTGTGCTCGACGCCTGCGCCGCCCCCGGTGGAAAAACTGCGCACTTGCTGGAACTCGCCGAACTCACACTCACCGCGCTGGACAACGATGTGGAGCGCCTGAAACGCGTGCGCGCGAATCTGGATCGCCAGGGGCTCGCTGCCGGCGTAACGATTCTATGCGGTGATGCGCGAACACCCGCCGAATGGTGGGACGGCGTGCCGTTTGATCGCATCCTGGCGGATGTGCCGTGTTCGGGATCGGGTGTGACGCGCCGCCATCCCGATATCAAGTGGCTGCGCCGCCCATCCGACATCGCCAAGTTTGTGCAAACGCAGGCCGACGTGATCGATGCCCTGTGGCGGCTGTTGGCGGCTGGTGGTAAATTCCTGTATGTGACGTGTTCCGTGTTCAGGGAAGAGAACCCCATGCAGATCGCGCGGTTTCTGGAGCGCCACCCCGATGCCCAACTGCAGCCTCTCCCGCCATCCGACTTTGCCCCCGAACACGCGGGTCAGATACTTCCAGACGCCCGGCATGATGGTTTCTACTACGCGCTACTGCACAAAGCCTAGCCTCGCCGCCCGGTTGATGGCGCGATGGCTGGTGCTGCTATGGCTGGCGCTCAGCGCGTGGGGCGCCGGCGTGGCGCACGCAGATGGCATCGACGTGCGCAAGGCCGCGCTGACGGCATCCGAAGACGGCTATATTCTCGAGGCCGAATTCGATATCCAGCTCACACCGCTGCTGGACGATGTGCTGCACAAAGGCGTGCCATTGTATTTCACGCTCGAATTCGAGGTCATGCGGCCGCGCTGGTATTGGACCAACGAAAAAATTATCGATGTCAGACACCAGCAACGGTTGTCGTTTAACACGCTGACGCGACAATATCGCGTGAATGCCGGCGCGCTCTATCAAAACTTTCCCACGCTGGCCGAGGCGCTGATTTTCATGAGCCGCGTGCGCCGCCGCCAGGACATAGACCCCGCCGCCTTGCGCAAAGAGAGCAGTTACGCTGCGGCGTTGCGCCTGCGGCTCGATACCACCCAATTGCCGAAGCCGTTTCAGTTAAATACCGGGCGCGACTGGAACATTGGTTCGGACTGGTTTCGCTGGACGGTGACACCATGACCGCGCGCGCTCCCGTGCCGCTGAGCGCCGGCGCGCCGTCCACGCGGCGGCGCTATTTGATCGTATTTTTAGTGGCGCTGTGCGCGGTGGGTTTGTTTCTGATCGCCACCGCCAGCGCCAATACGGCGTTGTTCGCAAAACACTATCGTGCGCTGCTGCTGTTGAACGGCACCGTCGCCGTGCTCTTGGCCGCGCTGGTGATCTGGCAACTGGTGATGTTGCGGCGCAAGCTGAAAGCCGGTGTTTTCGGCGCCAGGCTGACCCTGCGGTTGGTGCTGCTGTTTGCGATGATGGCGGTGGTTCCCGGCGTGCTGCTCTACGGCATGTCGATACAGTTTCTCGGCAAGAGCATTGAGTCGTGGTTCGACGTGAAAGTGGACAAGGCGCTGGAAGGCGGACTCAAACTGAGTCAGGACGTACTCGACAATATGCTCAAAGAGCTCAAGGCCAAAGGGTCGGCCATCGCCTTTCAATTGTCCACCCGGCCCGTCGCCGAACATGGGGTGATGCTCAATGCCTTGCGTGAGCAGGCGGGCGTGCAGGAGGCTACGTTGTTCACCGGGCGCGGCCGCATGATCGCGCACGCGGGATCCGCGGGTACCAGCGTCGCGCCCGATCCGCTGTCGGCGGACGCCATACGCCTGCTGCGCTCGCGCCAGGTGTATGCGCTGGCCGATGCCACGCCGGATCGCGGCTTGTTATTGCGCGTGGTGGCGCCGGTGAACGTGTTGTCGCTGGCGGAAGAGCCGCGCGCGCTGCAACTGATCCAGGTGGTGCCGCAACGGCTGGCGCAGAACGCGGAAGTCGTGCAGCTCGGCTATCGCGAATACCAGGAACTGGTGCTGGGACGCGTGGGATTGAAGCGGTTGTATGGCATCACCCTCACCATGACCCTGCTGTTGTCGGTGCTGGCCGCGCTGGCGGCGGCGTTTCTGTTGTCCGAGGAATTGTCCGCGCCGCTGATCGCGCTGGTCGAAGGCACGCGTGCCGTGGCGCAGGGCGATTACAGCCGCCGCGCCGCGGTTTCCAGCAGCGACGAACTGGGGCTTTTGATGCAGTCGTTCAACAGCATGACCGGACAACTCGACGACGCGCGCGGTCTTGCCGAACGCAAGCAGGCCGAAGTGGTGCAATCCAAAGCGTATCTTGAAAGCATCCTCGCGCATTTGTCCGCCGGCGTGCTGGTGTTCGACGAATCGTTGAGTCTGCGCAGCGCCAATCCCAGCGCATCGGCCATACTCGGGTTGCAAAGCGAGGCCTTGTTGGGCAAGACCGCGCGCCACTGGGGCGAAACCGATGACACGCTGGCGGTTCTGGGCACGGAAATCACCAACGGTTTCGTCGAAGCGGGCGACGAAGAATGGGAACGGCAAGCCGAGCGCAAAACGCCGTCCGGCGAGCAGAAGTTATTGCTGCGCGGCAAGCGCCTGCCTCATGGTGTGCATGGTGTGCATGGTGTGCATGGCGCGCATGGCGCGCATGGCGTAGAGAGCGGCTTCGTGGTGGTGTTCGATGACGTAACGCATGTGCTGCAGGCGCAGCGTGACGCCGCATGGGCCGAAGTGGCGCGCCGTCTGGCGCACGAAATCAAGAATCCGCTGACGCCGATACAATTGTCGGCCGAGCGCCTGCAAATGAAGCTCGCGTCCAAACTCGATCCTGCCGACGCCGGCATGCTGGACCGCTCCACGCAGACCATCGTCAATCAGGTGGCTGCGCTAAAGCGCATGGTGGATGCGTTCAGTCAGTATGCGCGAGCGCCCGAACCGGCGATGCGCGAACTCGATCTCAACGCGCTGGTGCGCGAAGTGCTGACGTTATATGAGTCGCTCGGTTCCAGCATTCGGCTTGATCTCACGGAGGCGCTGCCGCCGCTCGTGGGCGACGCCGCGCAACTGCGGCAAGTGATTCACAATCTGTTGCAGAACGCGCAAGATGCGCTCGGCGACACACCGTCGCCCCGCATTACCGTCACGAGTTCGCTGACGGGCAGCACCATCGGTTTTAGCGTTACCGATAACGGCAGCGGATTTCCCGAGCATCTGATGATGCGCGCGTTCGAGCCGTATGTGACCACCAAGACCAAAGGCACCGGATTGGGATTGGTCATCGTAAAAAAAATCATCGAAGAACATGGCGGAGCCGTCGTCATCAGCAACATAGAACCGCACGGCGCGCGCGTGTCCATCACGCTGCCCGTCGCGCAATCGCAACCCCGCGCGCCGAGTGAAACACCGCTCGCAAGAACCGCCGCATAAAAACCCCACTCAGCCCAGACCCAGCCCAGACCCAGCCCAGAGAGCCAATCATGCAACAGATACTGGTGGTAGACGACGAAATCGGCATTCGCGAACTCCTGTCGGAAATCCTCTCCGACGAGGGTTACAAAATCACGCTGGCGCAAAACGCCACCGAGGCGCGCGTGAGCCGCAATGACGCGCGCCCGGATATGGTACTGCTGGATATCTGGATGCCCGACACCGATGGCATTACCTTGCTCAAGGAATGGGCCGGCAATGGCCAGCTCACCATGCCCGTGGTGATGATGTCCGGCCACGGTACCATCGACACCGCGGTGGAGGCCACGCGCATCGGCGCCTTTGATTTTCTGGAAAAGCCCGTCGCTCTGCAAAAATTGCTGACCACGGTGGGCCGCGCGTTAAAGCACGGCGCGGAGCAACCCAAGCCCGGTGCGTCCCTCGGCGCGTTGGGGCGCGCGCCGGTGATCGCCGATCTCAAACAGCGGCTCGAACGCATCGCCAACATGCGCACACCGGTGGTGCTGGTGGGCGAGCCGGGTTGCGGCATCGAAATTTGCGCACGCGTGCTGCATGCACGCAACACGCCGTGGGTCACACCCGAGAGCGCCGCGCAACTCGCCGGCGAGCCCATCGAACTGCTGAACAAGGCGCGCGACGGCACCTTGTTCGTGCATGATGTAGCCAGCCTCACCCGTGCCGAGCAAAAAGGCATGCTGCTGCTGCTGGCGAAGGTCGCGCGCTACAACACGCGCGTGGTGTGCGGCGCCTCGCGTGCGTTGGCGGACATCGCGGCCGAAGGCGCCTTCGACACCCAGCTCTACGAACTGCTGTCCACGATGACGATAACCATACCCAGCCTGCGGCAGCATCGCGACGACGTGCCGGAAGTCGCGGGCCTCGCGCTGGCGCGCATGGTTGAAGCGAAAGAAATTCCGTCGCGCCAGTTTTCCACCGCGGCGTTGAACGCGCTGCGTAATTTTGACTGGCCCGGCAACATCACACAGCTCGAAAGCGTGGTGCGCACCCTGGCGCAAACCGCGCAAAGCGAAGAAATCACCGCTGACGACGTAGCGCATGCCTTGCCCGACCCCACGCCGGTGCAGCAGGCGCCCGCCTTCGACCAGCCGCTGCGCGAAGCGCGCGACGCGTTTGAGCGGGCTTACTTTGAATATCACCTGGGCAAAGAAGGCGGCAACATCAGCCGCGTGGCGGAGGTCGTCGGGCTGGAGCGCACGCATTTGTATCGCAAGCTGAAACAGTTGGGGGTTAAGCTGGCGCGGCGGGATGAGTGACAGGCGTGCCGAGAACTGTCAGCGCGCGCTATCTTGAGGCCCTATTAAAATATTTAATAAAATCAAATAGTTATGGTTGTGAGCCAAAGGCAAGACCTTTTCAGGCGTTTGCGCAGGCGCGCGCTGGACGCCGCCCGTAAAATTCCTTCCAGATAAGTAAGAAAGTATTACTTTCAGGATACGACAATGCGCATTAACGAAAAAGGCCAGATTACGATTCCGATAAACCTGCGCAAGCGCTACGGGCTTCTATACAACACAGAAGTCGAGTTTGTCGCCGACAACGATGGGATACGAATTACCAATCGAGCGGGCGCGGCGGCCAACCCGTTTCGGGCATTGCGCGGCGCCGTTCCCAAGCGCCTGGTGCGGCGTGGCGTCGATCAATATATCGAATCCATACGCGACCGATGATCACCACCGTGGACACCAGCGTACTGCTGGATGTTCTGGCGGACGATTCGGCGCACGCCGGGCAGTCCGAAGCGCCGTTGGCCCACGCCGCATACCGGGGCTTTTACCGGAAATACTTTTCCGGGCTGGAAATTCTGGGGGCGTAAAGCGATTTAGCAACGCTTGGAATTTAGCAACGCCTGGAAATCAGCAGGCCGGTAACCAAAAAGTAACGCGCTGATTACCGCAGGGCCAACCGAAACTCCGCTTCGGTGCTCTGATGCTTTACTTAAGAAGTTTATTTACCTTCCTTTACCAGCGGGATTCTCCTGTTTGTATGTCGAAAAACCTACATTTTTCACATAGACATAAGTATTTGATTTTAAATATATTTTTGTGTTTATCCTGAATGGGCACATTGACAGAATGTCGGGAATTTTTACATTCTTTGACGCTACGCTACGCGTCGGCTAACCTATTGTTTTTATGGTGAATAGTTTATCAGGCTCGATAGTTGCTTGCGTTTATCATATTAAAAAAGCAAAAAATAACAAGATTCCGTTTGCATAGTCAGCGGGGTTCATTTATCCAAGATCCAAGGAGAAATCTAATGAAACGTTTATATCTTGTACGTTTGTTAGCGGCGGGGATACTAGTGTAGTGCTTCATATTTAACGGAACCATTAGCAATTCGTCGGGTCCAAGTATTATCAGTTTTACTTCGGAGTCGGCGATGCGTGTGGCAAGTG
>JAYVQD010000240.1:0-7460 GCA_043777275.1 Nitrosomonadales bacterium | reverse complement strand
CCGTTGATAGATTTTGCGATGCACGCGTGCTGCCGTCGGCGTGCGCCACCGCGCCCATGGGTAGCGTAAACATCAACGCCGCGCTCAATACCAACCGGTTCAGTTTCGATTTTAGTTTCATGTTTGCTGCTCCTTTCAGGTTGAGATAAAAAATTGCCACTCACCAACAAAACTATATAACCAATTATGTAGTTATATTAGCCAAAAAAATATCAGGCGTTCTTGCGAATATGCTCCAGCACGATTTCCATCGCCTCAAGCAAAAACGCTTTCGCGATCCAGAAATACACTTCCTTGCCTTCCTTCACGCTTTCCAGCACGCCCGCCTCGCGCAAAATTTTCAGGTGATGTGACACCGCCGAACGCGACAGCGTGGACACCTCCACAATCTGCCCCACGTTCAAACGTTCACCCGTCTCAAACGTCAGCAGAATACGTTGCCGGTGTTCGTCACCCAGCGCGGTGAACACCTTGGAAATATTGCGCCACTCCTTGGGGATGGCGCGCATGTAGTCTTTGTTCATGTCTATATAATCAATTATATGGTTATGTTTGTCAAGTAGCCACAGCACGACGGAAAGCCTGCATCGCGCGAATTCTACGTAACTATTTGTTTTTATTAACTATTTATTTTGCACAGCAAGGCCACACCCCACCCCACGCCAAAGCCTGTGGCATCCGTTCCCACCGCGCCCAGCCCGCCTTTGCAGCTATGCGCGGACAAATCCACATGTATCCACGGGCGCTTGTCGGTAAAGCGTTGCAGCAGCCGCGCGGCGAGGATGTGATCGGCCTCGCCGTCGAGCGTGCATTGCTTCACGTCGGCGATGGTGCTGTCGAGCGCGGCATCGTAATCGTCATCCATCGGGAACACGCACACACGCTCGCCTGAGGTGACACCGGCGGCCAGCGCATCGCGTGCGAGTGTTTCGTTGGTGGCGAAAATGCCGCTGTAGCGCGAACCCAGCGCGACGTGCATGCTGCCGGTGAGGGTGGCGAAATCGATCATCACATCGGGCTTGCCTGATTTACCACGGGCTGCGAGTGTCAACGTGTCGGCCAGCACCATGCGCCCTTCGGCGTCGGTGTGGACGATTTCAATCGTCGTGCCGTTGAGTGCGGTGATAACTTCATTCTGCTTATAAGCGCGCGCGGTCAAGTGGTTTTCCGCCAGCGCCATCCAGCAATCGATGTTCACCGCCAGCTTCGCGCGCGTGGCCGCCAGCAAAATACCCAGCGCCACGGCGGAACCGTTCATGTCTTCGTGCATGCCCTGCATGTAGCGCGCGGGCTTTAAGTTGTGGCCGCCGGTGTCGAAACAAATGCCCTTGCCCACCAGCGCCACGGTTTTTTTCGCATCGGGGTGACGGTATTGCAGATGCACGATGGCGGCGTCGCGCTCGTCGCTGCCCTGCGCCACCGCGCAAAACGCGCCCGCGCCGATTTTACGCAGGCGCTTGAAATCATATTCTTCGCGCTGCCAGCCGTGCTGTTTGGCCAACACTTTGACGCGCTCGCGGTACGCTCCCGGCGTCAGTTCATTCGGCGGCAGCACGGTCAGCTCGCGGCACAGCACGTTGCCTTCGGCTTGCGCCCGTATCGCATTGAAGCCATCGCGCGCGCTACAGCCGTGCAGCACCATTTTTCGCAGATCATGGTTTTCTTTTTTCTTTTTCCGCTCGGGCAATTTCGCCCCGTTAACCCACGCGACATACAGCGCGAGTTCGGCGGCGGCGAGGCGCTGCGTGGCGTCACCATACACCGCGATCATGATCGCGGTTGGGTTTTCGCCCAGCAAAGCCAACACGGCTTTGCGCATCGTCGTTTGCCGCTCGAACACCGATTGTGCCGGATCGATCATCACCCACGCCACCAGCGCGCCGCCGGGGGCATCCGCAGTTATTGGTGACTTGGCAAGATCACCCATTTTCTTCTTGCGCCGCGCCAGCACTTTGTCCAGAGTCGCAGCGAACGGCAACCTGGCGATTTCCGCAGGTGTCGCATCTTTGGGCATGACCATCAGCAAATGCATGGCTTTAGCTGCGGCTGCGGCTGCGGCTGCGGCTGCGGCTGCGGACAGCGGCGCCGCGTGTTGTTCGAGTGAGGCCAGTGAGATAACCATCTGAGGTCCTTCGGATGAAAAGTCTGGGGCATTATAATGGCGCCACCCCATTTGCCGGAGTTCGCTTATGAAAGTCATGCTGCTCACGCTGGTTACCGCGCTGCTGACGGCAACCGCCACCGCGCAGGAAATCGCGCAGGAAATAATCACCCTGCCGACGCGCGAGGGCGTCACGCAATCCGTGCTGGTCGAGCGCCCACCGGCAAAACCCCTGGCCATCGCATTGTTGTTTCCGGGCGGCGGCGGAAACATCCGCCTACGCAACGAAGGCGGACAAATTCGCTTCGGCCCCCTCAACTTCCTGGTGCGATCTCGCTTGGAGTTTGTCAAGCACGGCGTCGTCGCCGTGGTGTTTGACGCGCCCTCCGATCAAAGCAACGGCATGGATGACTTCTTTCGCCTCGGCGACCAGCACGCAGCGGACGTTGCGGCGATCATGGGCGAACTGAAAAAACGCTATCCCGCGTTGCCGATTTTTGTGGTGGGCACCAGCCGCGGCACCGTGTCGGCGGCGGCGCTTGGGCGGCGCATGCCGGATACCGTGACGGGCACGGTGCTCACGGCGTCGCTGTTTCTGGCGGGAAAACGCGCCGGGCAACGCGGACTCTCCGGCTTTGATTTTTCCGGCATCAAACCGCGCTTATTGTTTGCGCACCACAGGCACGACGGCTGCAATGTCACGCCCTATCGCAGCGCATCCGCTTTGGCTCAGCGCTTTGCGTTGATTTCCGTGTCCGGCGGGCTACCGGCGCAATCGCAGCCGTGTGAAGCCATGTCCGAGCACGGTTTCCTGGGACGCGAAGGTGAAACCGTCGAAGCCATCGTCAACTGGATGCTCGAAAAGCCGTATCAGAAGGAAATCAATTAAAATTCATGTCTGATTGTTACTGACGAACACCGCTCTCCCATGCGCCAATACATTGATCTTCTGCAACACGTGCTCGACCACGGCACGCAAAAAAGCGACCGCACCGGCACCGGCACGGTAAGCGTGTTCGGCGCGCAACTGCGCTTTGATTTGAACGCCGGCTTTCCGCTGCTGACCACCAAGAAAGTGCATCTCAAATCCATCATTCATGAGCTGCTGTGGTTTCTGCAGGGCGACACCAACATTCAGTATTTGAAGGACAACGGCGTGCGCATCTGGGACGAGTGGGCCGACAAGGACGGCAATCTCGGCCCGGTCTATGGCTATCAGTGGCGCTCGTGGCCCGCGCCCGATGGCCGGCATATCGATCAAATCGCGCAGATCATCGATATGCTGAAAAAAAACCCGGATTCGCGGCGCATCATTGTTTCGGCATGGAACGTGGCCGATCTGGACAAAATGGCGCTGATGCCCTGCCATGCGTTTTTCCAGTTCTATGTTGCTGATGGCAAACTGTCTTGTCAATTGTACCAGCGCAGCGCGGATATGTTTTTGGGTGTGCCGTTTAACATTGCGTCCTACGCCTTGCTCACACTGATGGTGGCGCAGGTGTGCGGCTTGAAGCCCGGCGATTTCATACACACCTTCGGCGACACGCACGTCTACAACAACCATAGGGCGCAGGTGACCGAGCAGTTGTCGCGCACGCCGCGCGCGTTGCCGGTGATGAAACTCAACCCGGCTGTGAAAAATATTCTGGATTTCAAATACGGCGACTTCACGCTCGAAGGCTACGATCCGCATCCGCTGATTAAAGCGCCGGTGGCGGTTTGATGATGATTTCTTTGATCGTGGCGATGGGCAAAAATCGCGTCATCGGCGCGAACGGCGCGATTCCGTGGCGCCTGCCCAACGAACTGCAACTGTTCAAGCGCGTGACCATGGGGCATCACATCATCATGGGCCGCAAGACATGGGAGTCGATTGGGCGCTTGTTACCGGGGCGCACCACGGTCATTGTCACGCGGCAGAAAGACTACGCGGTGGCGGGCGCCGTGGTGGCGAGTTCACTGGACGCGGCGCTTGCCGCATGCGGTGACGACAGCGAAGTGTTCGTTATCGGCGGCGGCGAGCTATACCAACTCGCGCTGCCGCTGGCGCAGCGCATTTATCTGACCACGGTGGATGTTGAACCGGCGGGCGACACGCACATGCCCGAATTCAACACAGCGGACTGGCGCGAGGTCTCATCCGAATCATTCGCGGCCGACGAAAAACACCTGCACAGCTATCGCTTCAGCGTACTGGAACGGCATTCGCGAACGCATAAATAATTGTTTTAAAACAAATACTTAATCCACTATACACCGTTACTTCAATCCCTCACGCAATCAACGAAATAGCGCAATTGCGGGCCGCCATTTTCTTTCACCAGCCCGTGTATGTCGGTCTCGAATCCGGGAAACTTCTGGTTGAACTCACGCGCGAATTTCAAAAAGCGCACGATGGTGGCGTTAAAGCGCTCTCCGGGAATCAACAGCGGAATGCCCGGCGGGTAAGGGGTTAGCAACGCGCTGGTGACGCGGCCTTCGAGCTGGTCGATTTCCACGCGCTCGATTTCGCGGTGCGCCATCCGCGACCACGCTTCGGCTGGCGGCATCGCGGGCTGCATGTCCGACAAATACATTTCAGTGGTCAGACGCGCCACGTCGTTGGCTTTGTAGACTTCGTGAATAGCATCGCACAAATCGCGTAGCCCGGTTTTTTCGTATTGCGGAAACTTGGCGACGAACTCCGGCAAGATGCGCCACAGCGGTTTGTTGCCGGCGTAATCATCCTTGAACTGCTGTAACTCGGTAACCATGGTGTTCCAGCGGCCCTTGGTAATGCCGATGGTGAACATGATGAAAAACGAATACAGCCCGGTCTTCTCCACGATGATGCCGTTCTCGGCAAGATACTTGGTGACCACCGCCGCAGGTATGCCGGTCTTCGCGAATTTTCCCGTGACATCCAGCCCCGGCGTAATCACCGTGGATTTGATCGGGTCGAGCATATTAAAACCCGGCGCGAGATTGCCGAAGCCATGCCAGCGCTCGTTGGCGCGCAGCATCCAATCGTCGCGATTGCCGATGCCTTCATCAGCGAGCCGCTCCGGCCCCCAGACCTTGAACCACCAGTCTTTGCCGAATTCAGCGTCGATCTTGCGCATGGCGCGGCGGAAATCCAGCGCCTCCAGTATCGATTCTTCGACCAGCGCCGCGCCGCCCGGCGGCTCCATCATCGCTGCCGCCACGTCGCACGAAGCGATGATCGCGTACTGCGGCGAAGTGGAGGTGTGCATCAAGTAGGCTTCGTTAAACGTGTGCTTGTCGAGTTTGCGCTTGACGCTATCCTGCACCAGGATTTGCGACGCCTGCGACAAGCCCGCCAGCAGCTTGTGCGTCGATTGCGTGGAAAACACCATCGATTCCTTGCACAGCGGCCGGTCGCGCCCGATGGCGTGCATGCCCTTGTAGAACTCGTGAAACGTGGCGTGCGGCAGCCACGCTTCGTCAAAGTGCAGCGTATCCACATGGCCGTCGAGCAAATCTTTCAGCGTATCAACGTTGTAGACAATGCCGTCGTAGGTGCTTTGGGTGAGCGTCAACACGCGCGGCTGGGTCTTGGCTTTGCTGGCGAAGGGATGCGCCTTGATTTTTTTCTCGATGTTTTCCCATTTGAATTCTTCCAGCGGAATCGGCCCGATAATGCCGAAGTGGTTGCGCGTGGGCATCAAAAATACCGGAATCGCGCCGGTCATGGTGATGGCGTGCAGTATCGACACGTGACAGTTGCGATCGACGATCACCACGTCACCCGGCGCCACCGTCGAATGCCACACGATTTTGTTTGACGTAGACGTGCCGTTGGTGACAAAAAACAAATGGTCGCAATTGAAAATGCGCGCCGCGTTGCGCTCGGAGGCCGCCACCGGGCCCGAGTGATCGAGCAACTGGCCGAGCTCATCCACTGCATTGCACACGTCGGCGCGCAGCATGTTCTCACCGAAAAACTGGTGAAACATATGCCCCACCGGGCTTTTCAAAAACGCCACGCCGCCCGAATGCCCAGGGCAGTGCCACGAATACGAACCGTCCTGCGCGTAATGCGTCAGCGCTCTGAAGAACGGCGGCGCCAGCCCATCGAGATACGATTTGGTTTCACGCACGATGTAGCGCGCCACAAACTCCGGCGTATCTTCAAACATATGAATGAAACCATGCAGCTCGCGCAGCACGTCATTCGGAATATGGCGCGAGGTTTTGGTTTCGCCGTAGAGAAAAATCGGAATATCCGCGTTGCGAAAGCGGATTTCTTCAACAAAACCGCGCAATTCAGCAATCGTGGAAGCGGCTTCTTCGGTCGAAAATTCCTCATCGTCCACCGACAGAATAAATGCCGAGGCGCGGCTTTGCTGCTGCGCGAACGACGATAAATCGCCGTAGCTGGTGACGCCCAGCACTTCAAGGCCCTCGCCCTCGATAGCTTTAGCGAGCGCACGGATACCGAGGCCACTCACGTTTTCGGAGCGGAAATCCTCATCGATGATGATGACGGGAAAGCGAAATTTCATGCGGGAATGCTCCGGCTAAAATGTGACAGTAGGGGTAGAGATTGCGATGGCAGCACTAGATTACCTGCACGTGGGCGCCGTATTGCCCGAGTTGCGCGTCATTGGTCAACAGTAACGCAGGCTCGCTCAGCGCCTGCGCCACCAGCAGACGGTCAAAGGGGTCTTTATGCAAATCCGGCAACGAGGTCGCGCGCGCGGCATGGGTGGACGTAATGGCCAGTTCGACAAATCCTGCCGTCACGAACGCCTGCAAAAGGCTGGGCATGTCCACCTGAAAATCATCCCGCCCCAAACCGCTTTTAACGGCAATTTCCCACACACTCGCGGCGCTGTAAAACACATCATTGGCCGGATCGGTCAGCATTTCGCGCGCTGTCGGCGGAAGTTTTTTACTCGCCGCGACCGACCACAGCAACAGGTGGGTATCGACCAGCAATTGCATCAGGATTCGCCTGAGAACGCCTTAAGCACGGCATCCGGCAACGGCGCATTGAAGTCGTCCGGGATGCGAAAGCGGCCATCCAGCGCGCCCAATTTGCGCCGATTGCGGCGCGATGGCAGCGGCGCCAGGCGCGCCACGGGGCGGCCCGCGCGTGCGATCACGATTTCCTCGCCGGCCTCCACGCGCTCAATCAGGCTCGACAGGCGGGTTTTGGCGTCGTGAATATTGACCTTTTCCATGCGGGCTCCCGATGCGTGCCGAAGTTAGCTAATTCTAGTCCACTCGCAATTGACCCGTCAACCGAAGCGGGTCAGGTTTCAATGCTGTTCACTTAGCCGTTCGTGGTGAGCTTGTCGAACCACAAATGCCCTTCGACAGGCTCAGGGCGAACGGGCAAAGGGCTTAAGTGAAC
>JAYVQD010000239.1:0-7484 GCA_043777275.1 Nitrosomonadales bacterium | reverse complement strand
GCTGAAAGCATTTGAAACCAACTACCGCCAATTTTATGGCCACCTGGTGCCGGGTGCGGCGCCGCAAGTGATTACGTGGCGGTTGACCGGGCGCTCGCCCGTGAAACGCCACACGTTCCAGTGGGGCGACACGCGCTCGTCGGACAAACCGGTGATGCGCGGGAAACGCGATATTTTTCTGCCGCTGAAAAAGAAATATGGACCGGTGCCGGTGTACGACCGCTACTCGCTGAAGCCCGGCACGCGGCTTACCGGGCCGCTGATACTCGAAGAACGCGAATCGACACTGGTGGTGCCGGTGAAAGCGGACGTGCGCATCCTGCCCGACTACACGGTGTCGATGGTGATTAAGGAGTTCTGATGAAGCACGCTAAAAAACTCGATCCGATCACGCTGGAAATCCAGTGGAAGCGCCTGGTGTCGATGGTGGACGAAGCCTCTGCCGCATTTGTGCGCACCTCGTTTTCGGTGCTGGTGCGCGAAGCCAATGATTTCGCCGTGGTGTTGACCGATGCGCATGGGCGCTCGATTGCGCAATCGGTGCTGTCGATACCGTCGTTCATCGGCACTTTGCCGGCGACGGTAAAACATTTTCTGCAAAAATTTCCGCCGCAAACACTCAAGCCCGGCGACGTGATGATTACCAACGACCCGTGGATGGGCACCGGCCACATCCACGACGTCAACATCGCGATGCCGATTTTTCACAAAGGCAAAATCGTCGCCTACGCGGCGGTGGTGAGCCACATGCCCGATATCGGCGGGCGCATCCGCAACGCGGGCATCCGCGATATTTACGAAGAAGGATTGCAGATTCCACGCATGAAGCTCATCAGCGCGGGCAAGCCCGATCAAAACCTGCTCGATATGATCGGTCAAAACGTGCGCGTGCCGGAGCAAACGCTGGGCGATATCTGGGCGCAGGTGGCGGCGTGCAAAATGCTGGAAGACCGCTTAAAGCCCTTGCTCGGTGAGATCGATATTGAATCACTGGGCGCGGAAATTCGTCGCCGTTCCGAAGCCGCGATGAGGAAATCGATACGTGATGTGCCCGATGGGGTTTACCACGGCCGCACGCAGCACGACGGTTTCGAGGAGCCGATCATTATCAGCGCTACGGTCACGGTCAAAGGCGAAAAAATTTCCATCGACTACACCGGTTCCAGCGCGCAAGTGCCGCGCGCGGTGAACGTGGTGCCGATTTACTGCTTTGCGTATTCGGCATTCGCGGTGAAAGCGCTGCTGTGTCCGGATGTACCGAACAACGAAGGCAGCTTCACGCCGATCACCACCTCCGCGCCGCTGGGTTCGATCTTTAATCCGAGCTACCCAGCAGCGAGTGGCGGGCGTGGCATGATCGGACACATGATGGTGCCCGCGATCATGATGGCGCTGGCGGAAGTGCTGCCGGAGCGCGCGATTGCCGAGGGGTCGTCTAACTCGTCAATCACCGTTACGGGTGAGCATCATGGCCGCCCCTATGCGGCGGTGAATTTCATGAACGCCGGGCAAGGTGCCACCCAACACCGCGACGGATTCACCATGCTGTCGTTTCCGTCGAATTTGTCGAATACGCCGATTGAGGTGTTCGAGCAGATGGCGCCACTGCGTGTGATCGAGCGCGCGATCCGCCGTGGCAGTGGTGGTGCCGGCGCACATCGCGGCGGCGATGGGTTGCGCTTTGAAGTGGAAGTCGTGGCCGATACGCCGATGATGGCCTCGATGATTATGACGCGTTACAAAACCGCGCCGCAGGGCGTCTTCGGCGGCAGTGCCGGCAAGGTGGGCGCGTTGTTGCTCAACGGCAAGCCAATCAACCCCGCCGATCATTGGGTGCTGAACAAAGGCGATCGGGTGGTGATGGAAACGGCGGGCGGCGGCGGCTATGGTTGATAGGACGACAGGTTGATAGGACAACAGGTCGGGCGAATGTTTGTCGCGTTACGGCTTGGTTGGGCTTGCGCCGGTAGGCGCGAAATAGGCGCTGTTGCTGGTGCGCGTGGCGCGCCATGGCACATCGGTAGTCACCGTTTCCTCATTCACCACGCGCTGCAGCCTGACCGTGCCCACGATCTCGTTGCCTTGCACCTTGCCGTTGTAGGTGTGTGTGATTAAGCCGGCGTCCCCGATGGTCATGGCTAGCGTGAATTGGATGTCCGCGCCGCGCAACGTCATCTTGTCGAGCACGCCACGGCGATTGTCGACGCGCACCACGCCCTCGGCTTTTTGATACTGTTGCTCCAGCACGCCGGCGTAAGTGCGCTTGATGCCGTTCACCGGCAACTCCCATGTCCAGTAGCCCTCAACGCGCGCGGGCACGATCCACAGATGCACGGGTGAGTTGTCGAACTCGTCCACTTTGTCGGATTTCCATGCGTCGCCCATGCCCCAGATCGGGGTAATCACACGCGTGCCGGGTGTGGCTTCGGCCAGAATTTTGGTGCGCAGCATGCGCTGCATCTCCGGCCACATCCACATGGTTATGACGGTGGCGCCGCGGATGTCGGCGTCGAATACATCGCGCTGAAAAAACTGCACGCGATCCGCCATGCCGAGCTTTTTGGCTTCCGCATTGGATGCACTTACCAGCTTTTCGTCGATATCCACGCCCCAGCCTTTGACCTTGCTGTTGGCCTTGGCGGCGGTGAGCACGATGCGACCGTCGCCGGAGCCCAGATCAATCACCACATCGTTGTCGCGCAACTCCGCGAGCTTGATCATGCGATCAACGTTTTCCTGCGCGCTGCCGACGAATATGGAAAAGCGCTCTTGCGCGTACGCGTTGCGACCACTGAGCGCGCCGTGGGTGAGCAGTGCCGTGGCGATGATCGCCGACACTAACGATTGCAACGACCGTAACGACTGCGATTTCAGCATGTTTCCCGTCCGTGATGGTGTACGGCGCGCATTTTAATGCGACGGCGCGACGCTCGCCAGCGCGGCGGGAAATGCGATGCTGGCTATTGCTAAGTATTTGTTTTTATTGAATAAAAATATGAGGCAGGATTACGCGCTGGTGCGATTCGATTCGCGGATCACTTCTTTGCGATTCCTGCGGCCCATGGTTTTATTGTGCCGCGCCTGTACTGCGTTCACGGAATACGCGCCGCATTTCTGGCAATCGGAATGCTTGATTTCCGAAGAGGCCAGCAGTTCGCCGTGCGCGCCGCGTGCCGCGCCGGCGCTGGCGGCTTCTTTCAGTGACTCTTCGCCGCATTTCCAGCAGGTGAGGTCGGTCATTACTTTTGCTTGTGCCATGGGATTTCCTGGTGTTCGGTTAAGGTGTTGACGGTTGCAATAGACGAACGCGCGCGAAACAAACGCTCGCAATCAAACGCAACGATGCGGTCGAGGAAAATAAGGAGATGTGGGAAAGACCCGGCGAAGCGTGTTTTCCGCAGCCCGAGATTTTGATACTGACGTGGCCGAGGGCACTCTAACGCACTACATCCGTATTCACCTACACATATCGGCCAAATCGGCATTCAGGGTTTCCAGACGTGTGTTTACGCGCGTTAGCGTGCAGCTGCGTGCAATCGGCGCGCATTTTCGTGCCGTTACGTGTGCTGGCGCCGCGCTTTCGCCACCAGCGTGATACCCGCCAAAATCATCGCCGCGCCGGCGGCATGATGCACGCCGATGCGCTCGCCCAAAAACACCGCACCCCACAACACACCAAATAGCGGAATGAGGTAAGTCACCGTCAGCGTAGGCGCCGCACCGATCTGCGCGATCAGGCGAAAGTAAACCACATAGGCAATCGCGGTGCAGAGTATGCCCAGCGTTGCGACAGAACTCCACGCGGCGAGGGTGGGCGTCTCGCGCACGGGAAACAACAACATCAGCGGTGTCATCAGCACGGTGGCAACCCACAAGCTGCCGAGCACATTCGCGTACGGATCCGCGACCTTGACCCGTTGCGAGTAAATGGAAACCGCGCCGTACAGCAGGCTGGCGAGAAACGCGGCAGCAATCGACAGCACCGGCGTGCCACCGCCACCAAACCCTTCGCCGCCCACCAGCACCGCCACACCCGAGAATCCGAGCGCCAGCCCGGCAACACCGCGAGCGCTCGTACGCTCCCGCAGCAAGATCAGCGATAGCGCCGCACCGAACAACGGCGCAGTGGCGTTGATAATCGACAGCAGCGAGGCGCTGAGTTCCTGCGCCGCGTAGCCCCACATAAACAACGGAATCGCGGTGTAGAAAATCCCGATGACGACGGCGGGCGTCCACTGCCTGCCTCGCGGCAGCGATTTTTTGAGGAACCACGCGACCAGTGACAGCGTGATGGCGGCGATGGTGATGCGTCCGCCCATCATCACCGACGGCCCCATGGCGGGCACAGCGATTTTCATGAACAGGAAGGAGGAACCCCAGATCGCGCCCAGGGCGATCAGCCAGGCGATTTGAGAAAGCCGCAAGGCGTGTTACCGCAAGTATTTGTTTTTATTGATTATTTTCATCTACCCAGAATCACTTCCAACACAAACTTGCTGCCGATATACGCCAGCACCAGTGTGAGGAATCCGGCCAGCGTCCAGCGCACCGCGGTGCGTCCGCGCCAGCCGTACACCATGCGTCCGCCGAGCAGCGCGCCGAAGATCAGCCATGACACCACGCCGAAAACGGTTTTGTGCGAAAAGCGCGCGGGCTTGCCGAACAATTCTTCGGAGAACAAAACACCGCTGGCGATGGTGAGCGTGAGCAACACAAACCCTGCCGCGATAATGCGAAACAACAACGTTTCCATGGTCAGCAGCGGCGGCATGCTGCGCAGCGACGGCGGCAGCGTGCCTGCGTGCAAGCGCCGCTCGATGATCGCCATCAGCATCACATGCAGAGACGCAATGGTAAACAAACTGTAGGCCGCCATCGAAATCAACAGATGCGCCTTGAACGCCCACGTTTCCGTATTCGCCAGCGCATGCGCCGACGGAAACACCACCGGCAACATCACCGCCACCGCGGCAGCCGGCATCACCAGTGCATGCAGCCCGTCAAGGCGATAAAACAGGCTGCCCAAGCCGTAGATCAACACGGTGAGCCACAGTATCAGCGACATCGCGTTGCCCACGCCCAGATACAGACCGGCCCCACCGTGCGTTGCGAACATCGTGCCGCTTAACAACCAAGTGTGCAGCGCAAACGGGACGAGCAATGCGGTGTGCTCGATGCCATGGCGTGATGCGGGTTCCGCGTTCACGGTTCCCGCGCCGGACCAGTGCCGGCGCCAGAAGTAAAACGCGAGCGCGCCATAGAGAATCGCGCAGATCAGATGCGGTAGAATGGAATGCATATTTCGAGTCTACACCAACACGGTAATTGCCAGCCATGTTCGACAATTTGACGGGACGCCTGTCCCAGGTTTTGAAGACGCTGCGCGGCGAAGCGCGGCTCTCCGAAGAAAACATCACCGAAGCGCTGCGCGAAGTACGCATGGCGCTGCTGGAGGCCGACGTCGCGCTGCCGGTGGTGCGCGACTTCATCGCGCGCATCCGCGAAAAAGCGCTGGGACAAGAGGTGATGGGCAGCCTCACGCCGGGGCAGGCGGTGGTGGGCGTGGTGCATCGTGAATTGATCGCGCTGATGGGCGAGACCAACGACGATCTGAATCTCGCCACCACGCCGCCCGCCGTGATCTTGATGGCGGGCCTGCAGGGCGCCGGCAAAACCACCACCAGCGGCAAACTCGCCAAGTGGCTGGCTGAAAATCGCAAAAAGAAAGTATTGCTGGTGAGCTGCGACGTGTATCGCCCGGCCGCTATCGAGCAATTGAAACTGGTCGCCGCGCAAATCGACGCGGATTTCTTTCCGTCCACCGGTGACCAAAAACCGGTAGCGATCGCCGAAGCCGCGCTCGACTTCGCGCGCAAGCACTATCACGACGTGTTGATCGTCGATACCGCCGGGCGGCTCGCCATCGACGAATTGATGATGGCCGAAATCCGCGAACTGCACGCGGCGATGAAGCCCATCGAAACCCTGTTCGTGGTGGACGCGATGCAGGGTCAGGACGCGGTGAATGTGGCGAAAGCGTTTTCCGAAGCGCTGCCGCTCACCGGCGTGGTGCTGACCAAGCTGGATGGTGATGCGCGCGGCGGCGCGGCGCTGTCGGTGCGGCATGTCACCGGCAAGCCGATCAAATTTGTCGGCGTGGGCGAAAAATTGAACGGGCTGGAAGCCTTCCACCCCGACCGCATGGCCTCACGCATTCTCGGCATGGGCGACGTGTTGTCGCTGATCGAGGATGTGCAGAAAACCGTCGATGTTGCCGAAGCCGAAAAATTCGCCAAAAAATTCAAGACCGGCAAGGGCTTTGACTTGGAAGATTTCAAGCAACAGATCGTGCAGATGAAAAAAATGGGCGGCGTGTCGGCGCTGATGGACAAGCTGCCGGGCCAACTGGCGAAGGCCGCACAGGGCGCCCCGCAGGTCGACGACAAATCCATGCGCCGCATCGAAGGCATCATCAACTCGATGACACCGAAGGAGCGTACCTACCCCGATCTGCTCAAAGCCTCACGCAAACGCCGCATCGCCGCCGGCGCGGGCGTCACCGTGCAGGAAGTGAATCAACTGCTCAAACAATTCGAGCAAACGCAGAAGATGATGAAAATGATGGCCAAGGGCGGCATGCAGAAGATGATGAGGGGGTTGGCGGGGCGAATACCGGGGATGCGGTAGGCCCTTTTATTGTGTCGCTCAGATCATTCATCAAAGGCTGGATTGGCGAGGCTCAAGGAACGCTAGCGAAGAAAATATTTCTTGATTCGGGAACCTACATCGACTTGAATAACGTCACTATTCCTGTATCCAATGGGACGACGCAGATCGATCATGTCATTGTTTCACGCTACGGCGTATTCGTTGTTGAAACCAAGAACATGGACGGATGGATTTTTGGCGATGAGAAAAGTCCGCAGTGGACACAGAGCATTTTCGGAAAGAAATACCGATTTCAAAATCCACTTTATCAGAACTATCGCCACACCAAGGCGCTCTCTGATTTTCTGGATATTGGCCACGACAAATTTTTTTCAGTCGTCATGTTTTGGGGCGACTGCGAATTCAAGACACCGGTTCCGCCAAATGTGATGGCGAAAGGTTACATTACCTACATTAAGAATCACACGGCGGTGCTCTTCACGGATCAAGAAGCTCAGGATATCGTTGCGGCGATCAAAGCGGGTATGCGTCCAAAAAGCTGGGCTACCAGCCGAAAGCATGTTTCTGATCTCAGGAAGCGCTTTTCCAGTACTGCCGAGTGTCCCAAATGTGGTGGCGCGCTTGTGATTCGCACTTCAAAATCTGGCGCCAATGTGGGTTCGCAGTTCTATGGCTGCACGACGTATCCCGTGTGTCGCTACGTCGGGAAACTTCAGTAACCGGTCATAATCGTTCATTGCACCGGATGTTTTAAGGTGGCGTGAGGACGGCAGCTATCGTCGCGTGGATTATTTCAAACTGAACTTCTTCTCCCG
>JAYVQD010000238.1:0-7498 GCA_043777275.1 Nitrosomonadales bacterium | reverse complement strand
CTCGATCCCTCGCGTACTCCAGCGCGCCCGTGTCGCGGATGGCTTCGAGCACCGCAGGCAACTCCTCTAAACCACCGACCTCAATCGCGCGACGCACTGCGGCCACCTGCGCCGCCGACCCCTTGCGCATAGCGTGAATCAACGGCAACGTGGGCTTACCCTCGGCCAGATCGTCGCCGACATTCTTGCCGATCAGGGTGTGGTCGCCGCTGTAATCGAGCACATCGTCAATCAACTGGAATGCAGTACCCAAATGCGCGCCGTAGCGCGCCATGGCTGCCTCTGCGTCCGCTGATGCGCCGCCCAGCAACGCGCCGATGCGCGTGGCCGCCTCGAACAGCTTGGCGGTCTTGCAGCGTATCACCTGCAAATAGCCTTCTTCCTCGATATCCGGATTGCGGCAATTCATCAGTTGCAGCACTTCGCCTTCGGCGATGACATTGGTCGCCTCCGCGAGCACCTCAAGAATGCGTATATCGCCGGCCTCAACCATCATCTGAAAGGCGCGCGAGTAGACGAAATCGCCCACCAGCACGCTGGCCGCGTTGCCGAACAGTGAATTTGCCGTGGCTTGACCACGGCGCAGCGCGGATTCATCGACCACGTCGTCGTGCAGCAACGTGGCGGTATGAATGAACTCAATCACCGCCGCAAAATCGTGGTGACGTGCGCCCTGATAACCGAACGCGCCAGCCGACAGCACCACCAGTGCAGGGCGCAGGCGCTTGCCGCCGCCGCCGATGATGTATTCGGCAACCTGCCGGATCAGAGGCACTTCGGAATGCAGTCGGGCACGAACAACACGGTCTACTGCCTGCATATCGTCGGCAATAAACTCGCGAATGGCTTCTATGGACACGTTCCGGATACCCTGAACATCTTCTGAACCGCGAAAATGGCGGATGATACCGCATGCGGTCGCGCCCCTCCGATATCCACTGCTAACCGCACTAAATAAGCGCATTGGTAGCGTTTGGACACCCCGATAGGGTTTCCGGCCAGCCTTGGCCAGTTAGCTTTGACTAAATATCGGAATTTTTGTAAAATGTTCGGCTTTCCGGATTGTAGGTATATTGCCTGCACGGAATCTGCGCGGAACGAGGTCTACTATGTATGCGGTCGTAAAAACGGGTGGCAAACAGTACCGGGTGGTGGGTGGCGAAAAAGTCAAGGTAGAGCAATTGGTTGCTGAAGTCGGCACCGAGATCGTTCTCGACCAGGTGCTGGCGGTTGGCGAAGGCGAAGCGGTCAAACTGGGCAAGCCGCTGGTAGCGGGCGCCACGGTTACGGCCAAGGTGCTGTCACACGGCCGAGGCGACAAAGTGCATATCTTCAAAATGCGCCGCCGCAAACACTACCGCAAGCAGATGGGGCATCGCCAGAACTACACCGAGATCGAGATTCTCGGTATCACGGGATAAGGACACCACACCATGGCACATAAAAAAGCCGGCGGCAGCTCACGTAACGGTCGCGATTCTGAATCAAAGCGTCTCGGCGTAAAAGCCTTTGGCGGTGAACTCATCCCGGCAGGCAGCATCATCGTGCGTCAGCGCGGCACGCGCATGCACGCGGGTGATAACGTCGGCATGGGCCGCGATCACACCCTGTTCGCGAAAGTCACCGGACGTGTGGCCTTCGCCAAAAAAGGCGCGGAAAGCCGTACCATGGTCAGCGTGCTGCCGGTACTGCCCGCCTGATACGGCATCCAGCCACGGCAACAAGCCCTGTCGCCGACAGGGCTTTTTTGTTTGCGCTACCGGGTGTTTTTTGCTGTGTGCAAGCTGAGCGACGCGATAAACTAACGCTACACCATGAAATTCATCGACGAATCGATCATTGAGGTTCACGCGGGCAAGGGCGGCGACGGCGTCGCCAGCTTCCGGCGCGAGAAATTCATGCCTTTTGGCGGCCCCGACGGCGGCGACGGCGGAAAAGGCGGCAGCATCTTCGCCATTGCTGACAGCAACATTAATACCTTGATCGATTACCGTTACGCGCGCATCCACCGCGCCAAGAACGGCGAAAAAGGACGCGGCGCGGATTGTTACGGTCGCGGCGCGGATGATATTGAACTGCGCATGCCCGTCGGCACCGTCATCAGCGATATCGAAACCGGCGAAGTGCTGGCCGATCTGGCACGCAATCAGGCGCGCTCGCTGATTGCCAAGGGCGGCAAAGGCGGCATAGGCAACCTGCATTTCAAATCCAGCACCAACCGTACGCCGCGGCAGTTCACACGCGGTGACGAGGGCGAGACGCGCAAACTCAAGCTCGAATTAAAAGTGCTGGCCGACGTCGGTCTGCTCGGCATGCCCAATGCCGGCAAGTCCACCTTGATCCGCGCGGTCTCTGCTGCCAAGCCCAAAGTCGCTGATTATCCGTTCACCACGCTTTACCCGAATCTGGGCGTGGTGCGCGCGAACATGAATCGCAGTTTCGTCATTGCCGATATTCCCGGTCTGATTGAAGGTGCGGCTGAAGGCGCCGGCCTCGGTCACCAGTTTTTGCGCCATCTCGCGCGCACGAAGTTATTGCTGCACCTGCTCGACATCGCGCCGCCCGAAGAAGGCGCCGATCCGGTGAAAGACGCACGCGCTATCATCGCCGAATTGCGCAAGTACGACGAAGCACTCTACAAAAAATCACGTTGGCTGATCCTGAACAAAGCGGATCTGCTGGGTGAAGACGAGCGCGACAAACTCACCAAAAGCATCGTCAGACGCTTGCGCTGGAAAGGGCAGGTATTTGTTATTTCCGCGATTTCCGGCGTGGGCTGTAGCGAGTTGGTGCAAGCCATCATGAACTATCTGGATAGTCTGCCCAACACAACAACCGACGCAGACACCGCCGAGGACGACGCGCCCGCCTCTGCCGCCGTCATTTAAGTCACCATGACGTCGCCCCTGAAAACCGCCAAGCGCTTCGTGGTCAAGGTTGGATCCAGTCTGGTCACCAATCAAGGACAAGGGCTGGATCACGCCGCGCTCGCGCGCTGGGCCGCGCAGATCGCGCAGTTGCGAAAACTCAACCGCGAAGTCGTGCTGGTGTCCAGCGGCGCCATCGCCGAAGGTATGCAGCGGCTGGGCTGGCGCAAACGCCCGCGCGCAGTGCATGAATTGCAAGCGGCTGCAGCCGTCGGCCAGATGGGATTGGTGCAGGTTTACGAATCGTGCTTTCGCGAACACGGTTTGCTCACCTCGCAAATCCTGCTCACGCATGACGATCTGGCCGACCGCAAACGCTACCTCAATGCGCGTTCCACCCTACGCACGCTGCTGGGGCTGGGCGTCATCCCGATTATTAACGAAAACGACACGGTTGCCACCGACGAAATTCGCGTCGGCGACAATGACACGCTGGGCTCGCTGGTCACCAATCTGATCGAAGCGGACGTGCTGGTGATACTCACCGATCAAACCGGTCTTTTCGACGCCGACCCGCGCACGAACCCACAGGCCACCTTGGTCACCGAGGCCGACGCCAGCGATCCGGCACTGGAAAAAATGGCGGGGGGCGCGGGCAGCCACATCGGCCTGGGCGGCATGATCACCAAGATTTTCGCCGCGCAGCGTGCGGCACGCGGCGGTGCGCACACCCTCATCGCCTCAGGCCATGAACCCGATGTGCTGGTGCGTCTCGCGCAAGGCGAACGCATCGGCACACTGCTGCGGGCGAAATCCGCCACGCTGGCGGCACGTAAACAATGGCTGGCAGATCATCTGCAAACGCGCGGCAGCCTCACGCTCGATGCGGGCGCGGTGCGGGCACTGACAACAGACGGCAAAAGCCTGCTGCCGATCGGCGTTTACGAGGTAAGCGGAGAATTCGAACGTGGCGAAGCGGTGAGTTGCCGCGACGAACGCAACCGCGAAATCGCGCGCGGGCTGGTCAACTACAACGCCTCCGAAACGCGACGCATTCTGCGCACGCCTTCCAGCGAAATCGAAGCCAGGCTGGGATACGTCGATGAACCGGAGCTGATTCATCGTGACAATTTGGTTTTGCTATGAGCAAAACCAAATTGCGGCGCAGGCTAACTTGCGCTTGTGCAAGTTAAGATCGCGATGCGCTCGGCCGTAGCCACAACCTGGTTCTGATCTGAAGCCGCAGAACCCGATACCGGACACAGGAAAACCGCTTAATCCACGCGTCGCGGCGGGCCGTATTTCAACGTCTGAATAATTTGCTTTACCGGCGCAATAGTTGTTTTGCCGGGGCAAAAATGCTCGCGGTGCAACGTCAAATGGTGGTTATTGAGGTCGCGTGGCTCGATGCGCCGCCACGCCGTATCGCGAGCCCGTGACCATTCACTGTTGGGCCGCCCAAAGGCATAGACCTTGAGTTCACGCGATTCGCAGCGGATGCCTTCAAATGACACGTTGGTAGCGCCGCCGCCGGTTTTGATCATCAGGGTATAGCGCACCACGCCATCGTCGCCCACGGAAACAGAAGTCGAATCCACAAAATAGCTGCTTGCCGTGTTGGCACCCGCATCAAATTTAAGCAGGTTTTCGGGTTTGGGATACGGCGGAAGCTGCGCCTGTAATTCAGACCAGGGCTTTTTTTCCTGATCCAGTTCGTAGTCCCAGTCTTTCCACTGCGACACTGCGGGCGACGCTATCAGCAATGCGCTCACTGCCGCCACCACCCTCATAACGAAAGCGCAACCGCGAACGTCCTTGCCTATTGTCATAAAAAACCCAATTAAAACCAATAGTTATATTAAGTCCCGCACCAGGGCCGCCACGGTGGTTGCCGGCAGCGGATCAGCCGACACCTGATACTGCGGGTGATCCACGCCGGCAGCCAAGGTCGCGCCAGTCGCACCGGATTGGAGTGCTTGCTTCATCTTGCCGTCCAGCTCAAAGCGCAAGAAGTGTACCGCAGATGTTTTTTCATCCGTAGAGCGATCGAGGTCTTCGTCGGCTATCGCATACACCGGCGCGAAGCCGGCAACGCGCACCCACACCCGGTCTTCGACGCCGACCAGCTTGGCCAACATGCGCTGCCGCTGTTCGACCTCCGGGTACTCAATCATCATCGTCGCCTTCCAGTTGCTGCCGTCGGGGATCATCGGGTTATAGGCTTCGAGCTCATCTTGTATGCCCGCTTCCTCGAATATTTTCTCAATGCGCAACATTTCCTGCACCTGGTAGCGCATGGTGAGTTCGTCTTCAAAAATCAACGTCACGTTCGCCCCCAGCGGCACGGTGCGCGTTTTTTTGTGCTCGATCACGCGCGCGCGAAAATCCATGCGCTCCTTAGCGTAGGTTTCAAGCGTCATCAAACTATCACGGGTAATTTTGGGCATGTTTACTTTGTAAATTTATAGCCCGTAGGCGATGCGAAGCAGCGTCACGGGATGCTGCTTTTGCGCTTTGTTCCCACTCGTATTTTTGTGCGTACTTTCGTTCATTCCCTGCTGAATGTGGCGTCCGGCGATGGCGCAATCCGAGCTAATGTAATCCGGTTGCGACTCGCCCATCAGCTTGAACACCGGGCGGCCAATCTTCATCGAATTGTCGTAGTACTCGCTCTTTACGCCCCACGTGCCATCGTGCCCGGCGCAACGCTCCACCGTCGTTACGGTGGTTCCCGGAATTTTTTCCAGCAGCTCGCGCGTTTTTTGACCCATGTTCTGCACGCGCAGATGGCACGGAATGTGGTACGACACGCGGCCCAGGGCTTGTTTGAAATCGGTTTTCAGCAGCCCATCTTTTTGGCGTAGCACAAAATATTCGAACGGGTCATACATCGCCTCGGCGACGGCTTTCACATCGGCATCGTCTGGAAACATCAACGGCAGCTCCTGCTTGAACATCAGCGCGCACGACGGCACGGCGGCCAGTATTGCGTAACCTTTGCGTGCGAGCTTCGCCAGCACGGGGATGTTGATGTCCTTGTTGCGCGCGACCGCTTCAAGGTCGCCCAACTCAAGCTTGGGCATGCCGCAACACACTTCTTTTTCGACCAGCCTGGCGGGAATGTCGTTGTGCGCCAGAATCTTCAGTAGATCGTGCCCGATGCCCGGCTCGTTGTAATTGATGTAACAGGTTGAATAGATCGCGACTTTTCCAGGCGTTTGCTTGCCATCGCGCACCGGAAAGGTTTCATTGATGCGCGCTGTATTGCGAAATTTTGCACTATCATATTCGGGCAGGATGCGATCTTTATGCACGCCCAGCACGCTGTCCATCAGGCTGCGTGCGGCGCTGTTTTTGTTGACGGCATTCACCACCTGCACCACCACCGGGATCGATGCGAGTTTACCCATCGCATCCGTGCTCGACAGCAACTTGTCGCGGAAACCCACTTCGCCTTTTTTGAATTTCACCGCCTTGGCGCGCAGCATCAAATGCGGAAAATCGACGTTCCATTCGTGCGGCGGCACATACGGACACTTGGTCATATAGCACATGTCACACAGGTAGCATTGATCGACGACCTTGCCGAAATCCGCTTTTGCCACGCCGTCGACTTCCATGGTCGAGCTCTCGTCGATCAGATCGAACAGCGTCGGAAACGCCGTACACAGGTTCACGCACCGGCGACAGGTATGGCAAATGTCGAACACGCGCTCCAATTCTTGATTGAGCGACGCTTCTTCGTAGAACGCCGCCGACTTCCAATCCAGTGGATGGCGGGTGGGCGCTTCAAGACTGCCTTCTTTAACGGTGATGGCCATGGTGTTGCAAAGCGTGAGGGGTTAGGAGTTGGGGTGAGGTGTTGATCGTGGGCAAAAAAAAGAGCAAGGGGAAGGCGACGGCCTCACCCCTCACTCCTTACGCCTGACACCTGACGCTTAATCGGCCAACGCGTCCAACGCTTTCTGGAAACGGTTGGCGTGCGAGCGCTCGGCTTTCGCCAGCGTCTCGAACCAGTCGGCGATTTCACCGAAGCCTTCATCGCGCGCGGTTTTTGCCATGCCCGGATACATATCGGTGTATTCGTGCGTCTCGCCGGCCACTGCGGCTTTCAGGTTGTTGCGCGAGCTGCCGATCGGCAGATCCGTCGCCGGATCACCAATAGCTTCCATATGTTCCAAATGGCCATGCGCGTGGCCGGTTTCGCCTTCCGCAGTCGAACGGAACAGCGCAGCAACGTCGTTCTGGCCTTCCACGTCGGCTTTCGCTGCGAAGTAGAGGTAACGGCGGTTGGCTTGCGATTCGCCGGCGAAGGCGGCTTTCAGATTGCCGTGTGTTTTAGAGCCTTTGAGGTTCATTAAAATCTCCTTTATAAACAAATATTTACAATAAATACGCAGATCGTGTCACGGGTTTAGTTCGAAACAAACCGTCGCAGAAATGGGTTATCGGGAATAACAAGGTCGACCAGATTGGACTCAATCTAATGCGTGAATTGAATATAGAAGGTCAGCGTGTATTTGTCAAACCACGTGTTGCGAGTTCGTGATCTGTCCGGTTCTGTAGCACGACACCTGTCCGGTTGTCATAGTGCCCCGAAGGGGGTACGAGATGAGCCGGACGAAACTGCT
>JAYVQD010000237.1:0-7522 GCA_043777275.1 Nitrosomonadales bacterium | reverse complement strand
CGCGGTGGGCGGCGCGATCGGTTTGTCGCTCGCGTCACTGATGCAGTTGGCGTCGTTCTCGACGATTAACTTTCAGACCTTTGCGGATTTATCGTTCCGCTTTATTTTGACCGCTGACATTGTCGTCAAAACGCTGCTGTTCGCGGTGACCATGGGTTTTGTCGGCGGATTTCTGCCGGCGTTTCGCGCCGCGCGCTTGAGTATCGTGGATGCCTTGCGAGCGGCGTGATGTAAGTATTTGTTTTTATTGAGTTTTTATTGTATGCGACGCCGCGCGCCGCGCCAAACGGCTAACGCGCAGGCGGTCGTTCGATCGTGCCCATGTGAAACCCAAACTGTTTACGCGCACGATCGGCAAAAAAATGCGTCAGCGTATTGCGCACCGTGGCAAACGCGATCTGATCCCACGGCACGTCGGCCTCGGACACCAACCGCGTTTCCAGTGTCTCATCGCCCGGTTTGAAGTCGAGGTCCAGCATCCTGGCGCGAAACAACAAATACACTTGGTTGACGTGCGGAATGTTGTAGACGGCGTAGAGCGCGCCGACTTCCACACGGGCGCAGGCTTCTTCGAGCGTCTCGCGCGCCGCGCCGGCGGCGAGGGTTTCGCCGTTTTCCATGTAGCCGGCGGGCACTGTCCACAGTCCGTGGCGCGGCTCGATGGCGCGGCGGCACAGCAGGATTTTGTCTTCCCATTCGGGAATGCAGCCCACCACCATGCGTGGATTCTGATAGTGAATGAGGTTGCACGCGTCGCACACGTAGCGCGGCAGGGAATCGCCGGCGGGGATTTTGTGCGCGACAGCGGCGCCACAGTTGCTGCAAAATTTCATGGTCTTACCCGCAAGGATTTAATGGCTGATAACGGCCACTACTATACCGCCCGCTGCTTTTTGAATTGAAATATCATAATAAGTATTTGTTTTTAAACAGTATTTTTTTCAGCGTATCAGGTGCATGGCTGAACGGCGTGTGCTCTCGCAGCTCGTCGATGTAATGCGCAACGCCTTGGGTTTCGCGCGCGAGAAAATTTTCCACCGCTTTCGCGAACTGCGGTTGCGCCAGCCAGTGCGCTGACGTGGTTTGCACCGGCATCAGGCCGCGCGCCATTTTGTGTTCGCCCTGCGCGCCGCCTTCAAACACCGCGATGCTGCGCGCGATACAGTATTCGATGACCTGGTAATAGCAGGCTTCGAAATGCAGCATCGGATGATGTTCTATCGCACCCCAGTAGCGGCCATATAAATGATTTGCGCCCATCACATTGAAGGATGCCGCGATAGCGTTGCCGTCGCGCTCGGCGACGATCAGCAGCAGATTTTCCGGCATGGTCTTGCCGATGCGTTGAAAAAAATCCAGATTGAGGTAGGGCGTATTGCGGTGCTCGCGATAGGTACGCGTGTAGCAGCGCGCGAAAAACGCCCAATCATTTTCGCTGATGGCCTCGCCCTCGAGCCAGCGAAAGGTGATGCCTGCGTCGCGCACGCGACGGCGTTCCTGTTTTATTTTCTTGCGCTTGGTGTGATTCATCAGCGCGAGATATTGATCGAAGTCTGACACGCCTGTGCCGGGGTTCACCCAATGAAATTGCACGCCATGGCGCAGCATCATGCCTTCGCCGGCCAGCAGCGCGGCTTGTGCGGACGGCGGGAACAGACAGTGCAGCGACGAGGCGTTGCTGTCGCGTGCGACGTCCATGACGTGCGCGGCGATTTCCGCCGCGACGCTATCCGACTCGGCGAGGATGCGTGGCCCGGTGACGGGCGTGAAGGGAATCGCCGATAGCAACTTGGGGTAATACGCCAGCCCGTGACGTTCGTAGGCGTCAGCCCACGCCCAGTCAAAAACGTACTCGCCACGCGAGTGGGATTTGACGTAGAGCGGCATCGCGCCGGTCAGTCTGTTTTTCTCCAATGCCACCAGATAGCGCGGCGCCCAGCCGGTTTTTTCGCTGGCGCAACCGGTTTCGTGCAGGGCGTGCAGAAACTCGTGCCGCAGAAACGGATTGCCGCCGGTCAGCCCGTTCCACTGTGCGGGATCAATATCCGCGATCGTCGATACGATCTCAACGCTCATACGCGATGCCGGCGGAATCGTTTGTTGGGGGCGCGCGAATCGGAAATGGGGATCATTGCAGGAGGGAATAATTTCCCGGTCGATGATATATTAGCGGCATGAAAATTGCGATTGCACAAATCAATTACACCGTCGGTGACATCGACGGCAATACCGCCAAAATCGCCGATGCCGCCATGCGCGCGCGGCAGGGTGGCGCTTCTTTGTTGTTGACCACGGAACTGGCGATCAGCGGCTATCCGCCCGAAGACCTGTTATTGCGTGATGACTTTTACGACGCCTGTGATACCGCCGTGGCGAGCCTCGCGCGCACCACGCAGGGCCAAGGCATCACGCTGGTGGTCGGGCACGCGCATCGTCACGATGGCAAGCGCTACAACGCCGCCTCTATTATTCGTGACGGAAAAATCATTACTACCTACCTCAAGCGCAAGCTGCCGAACTACAACGTGTTCGACGAAGAACGTTACTTCGATTCGGGCGCCGAGCCGTGCGTGTTCGCGCACGAGGGCTTGCGGCTGGGCGTGAACATTTGCGCCGACGTGTGGGAGGAGCCTTCCGCGCTGGCGGCGAAGCGGGCGGGTGCGCAATTGCTGCTGGTGCTCAATGCCTCGCCCTATCACCTGAGCAAACAGCAGTCGCGCTATGAAGTGGTGCGCGATCGCGCGGCCGATACCGGCGTCCCCGTGGTCTACGCCAACCAGGTGGGCGGGCAGGATGAGCTGGTGTTCGACGGCGCGTCGTTCGTGATGGATGCGGCAGGCAGGCTCACGCATCAGTTCGCGGCCTTCGAGGAAGCGCTCGGCTTTATCGACATCGTGGGCGGGGTTCCGGTCACAGGTGAGATCGCGCCGGTGCTGAGTGTCGAGGCTGAGGTGTACCAGGCACTGACACTGGGTGTGCGCGATTACGTTAACAAAAATGGTTTCCCCGGCGTGCTGCTGGGACTCTCGGGCGGCATTGATTCCGCGTTGACGCTGGCGGTGGCGGTGGACGCATTGGGGCCGGATCGCGTAAAAGCCGTGATGATGCCGTCGCAATACACCGCCGGCATGAGCCGCGAAGACGCGTGCGCCGAAGCCGGGGCGTTGAAGGTGCGTTACGTGGAAATCGCCATCAAACCGCTGTTCGACGTGTTCCAGCAAACACTGGCCGACGAATTCAAGGGTTTGAAGGAAGACACCACCGAGGAAAATTTGCAATCACGCATACGGGGTGTGCTGCTGATGGCGATGTCCAACAAGACCGGCGCGATTGTGCTCACCACCGGCAACAAAAGCGAAATGGGCACCGGTTACGCCACGCTGTATGGCGACATGGCGGGCGGCTTTGCGGTGCTGAAAGACATCAACAAACTGCTGGTCTACCGGTTGTCGAACTATCGCAACACGATTTCACCGGTGATCCCGCAACGCGTGATTGACCGTCCGCCGTCGGCGGAGCTGCGCCCGGATCAGAAAGATCAAGACAGTCTGCCGCCGTACGAGGTGCTGGATGCGATCATGGAAGCCTACGTCGAAAACGACCTGAGCCCGCGCGACATCATTGCAGCGGGTTTTAAACGCGCGGATGTGGATCGGGTGGTGAAATTGATCCGCATTTCCGAATACAAGCGCCGCCAGTCGCCGGTGGGCATCCGCATCACCGCGCGCGGGTTCGGCAAGGATTGGCGTTATCCGATTACCAATCGATTTCGCCCGCCGTTTGATTGACGATGTGACCTGACCGGCTGTGCTATTCTTGGCGCTATAGTGTCGATCAAGGAGTTCCCATGAAAAAAATTGAAGCCATATTCAAACCGTTCAAACTCGATGAAGTGCGCGAAGGGCTGTCGGAGATCGGCGTCAGCGGATTAACGGTGACCGAGGTCAAAGGATTCGGCCGGCAAAAAGGGCACACCGAGCTGTATCGCGGCGCGGAATACGTGGTGGATTTTCTGCCGAAAGTAAAAGTAGAAGTCGTAGTGCCCGACAAGCTGCTCGATCAGGCGATAGACGCCATCGTCAAGGCCGCGCGCACCGGCAAAATCGGCGATGGCAAAATATTCGTCAGCAGCGTGGAGCAGGTGCTGCGGATACGCACCGGTGAGACGGACGAAGCAGCGATCTGAGATTCAGGGATTAAGACGGAGGGTTGAAAACACCCAGTGGATCGGGTGTTTTCATTCTTCATTCTTCATCCCTCATCCTTCCGTTTTCCGCCTTTAAGCAAGACAACCACCGCCCCGCCCCCGCCTTCCGTGCGCCGCGCCTGACAAAACGCCAGTATTTCATCGCGCTGCATCAGCCAGCTTGCGACTTTGCGTTTGAGTACCGGTTCGCGGTTTTTCGAGCCCAGCCCTTTGCCGTGGATGATGCGTATGCAGCGCTCGCCGTCGTGCAGGCAATGATTCAGAAACGCCACCAGCACCGGGCGCGCTTCGGCAACGGTCAGTCCGTGCAGATCGAGTTCACGTTGAATCACCCACTGGCCGCGCCGCAATTTTCGTAGCGTGTTGCTGGCCAGGCCGGACCGCAGAAAATTCAGTTCATCGCCGGCTTCAAAACCAGCTTCCCAGGCATCCTGATCGCTGAGGCTCTCATTCAAAACTTCGCGGTCGTCGCGCAGACGCTGCGCCGGGATGGGACGTGGACGCGCTTTGGCGGCGTGCGCGCGATTGACCGGCGGTAGCGGCGTGACATCGGGCAGCAGCTCGTGCAGCGCCTCTGAAGGTTCGCTGCGCGATAGCTTGTGCTTGCTCACGCGCCACTCCGCTATCCTTCGATGCTTCGCGATTAGATCAGTCCCTTGCCTTCCAAATACTTCTGCGCGTCCAGCGCCGCCATGCAACCCGTTCCCGCGCTGGTCACGGCCTGGCGATACACGTGATCCTGTACGTCACCCGCCGCAAAAACGCCTTGCACGCTGGTGGCGGTAGCATTGCCTTCGAGGCCGGCTTTGGTGGTGATGTAGCCGTTTTTCATATCGAGTTCGCTGGCAAAAATATCGGTATTCGGCTTGTGGCCGATGGCGATGAACACCCCTTGCAGCTTTTTATCGGTGACGGCGCCGGTTTTGACGTTCTTAACGCGCATGCCGGTTACACCGCTGTTGTCGCCGACCACTTCATCCAGCGCGTGATCCCATAGGATGGTGGCTTTGCCGGCGGCGGCGCGCTCTTTTAACTTATCCACCATGATCGCTTCGGCGCGAAACTTGTCGCGGCGATGCACTACTGTAACGTGGCTGGCGATGTTGGTGAGGTAGAGTGCTTCTTCCAGCGCCGTGTTGCCGCCGCCGACCACCGCGACTTCCTGGCCTTTGTAGAAGAACCCATCGCAGGTGGCGCATCCCGACACGCCTTTTCCCATGAATTTTTCTTCGGAGGGCAGGCCGAGATACATTGCCGAGGCGCCGGTGGCGATAATCAGCGCGTCGCAGGTGTAGGTGGCGTTATCACCGATCAGCGTGATCGGTGTCTGTTTAAGTTTGGCGGTGTGGATTTGATCGAATACGATCTCGGTTTTAAAGCGCTCGGCGTGCTTCAGAAAGCGTTCCATCAGCTCCGGGCCTTGCACGCCGTCGACGTCGGCAGGCCAGTTATCGACTTCGGTGGTGGTCATCAGTTGGCCGCCCTGGGCCATGCCGGTAATCAGCACCGGGTTCAGGTTGGCGCGAGCAGCGTAGACGGCGGCGGAGTAGCCGGCGGGACCGGAGCCGAGAATCAGCAAGCGGCAGTGGCGCGTAGTTTCAGTCATGATTTCAATCTGGTTTCGGGAAAAGCGCGAATGTAGCAGGTTGCAAGAGCCGGTGTCGAGCCGCTTGCCGCACATGGATCGAGAATGTGGCGTGACGCGCTGCCGCTGTTCTGGCAGACTAGCGAATGGAGCAAGGGTTGCGCCGCGCCCGTATCCAGGGGGCGGGCGGCGTACGGCAAAAAAAAGAGGTGCGATAAACGCCATGGCTATACAGTTCAGATTGAATCCTGTCGTGCTGAAATCGGTGCCGTTGTTTTCGGCGTTTACCGAACAACAGCTCGCCACGTTGTTGAACTACGTACAGCACCGGAGTTATCCACGCAACGTCTACGTGATGCAGACGGGCGAGGAAACCGACTCGTTATACGTGATTCTTTCCGGCAAGGTCAAAGTGCTGATGACCGACGATCAGGGGCGCGAGGTTATCTTAAGCATGATGGGGCCGCATGATTTTTTCGGCGAGATGGGCATACTCGATGATTCTCCGCGCTCGGCGAGTGTGGCCACACTCGAGTCCTGTGAAATGCTGCGATTGTCAAAGGCAGGGTTCCTCAATTGTCTGAAAGAAAACGCCGATGTCGCGATGCTGGTGATACGGCATCTGGTCAAACGGTTGCGTGAAGCGGATCGCAAGATCGAGAGTCTGGCATTGATCGATGTATCGGGTCGCGTGGTGCGTCTGCTGGTCGATATGGCAGAGGAAGTCGATGGCAAGCTGATGGTGCAGCGTGTGCCGCCCAAGCAGGAAATCGCGCGCATGATCGGCGCTTCGCGCGAAATGGTGAGTCGCGTCATCAAGGAACTGCAGAACAAGGGGTTGATCCGCGCCGAACGGCGCAGCATGGTTATCCTAGACCGCAATATTTCCAAGCAGCGGGCATAGCTGGCAGAGTTACCAACGCGCCTTATTACCAAGGCGCCGAATTACCAGCGTGCCCAAGGCCGTAGCGCCTTTGCGCGATAAAGTCCCGGATTGTTTGGCCATCGACCAACCCCGCTCTCAAGCGGGGTTTTTTTCTGGCAGTATAGGGTCACGATATGGTGTCGATAGAGGCATTTATCCTATAATCAGCACGTTATGGAAGAGACTTAAACCCGTGCCGAGCAACGAAAATACCCTCAACGGCAACGCCGCACGAAACCCGCTACCGCCGCGAATTGCAGCCCTCGTGCGCGAATTCTGGTGGTTTGCGCTGCTGGCGGTGGCGCTGTATCTGCTGATCGTTCTTTTCACGTATCACAAGGGCGATCCCGGTTGGTCGCATAGCCTGCGCACCACCGCCATCAGCAATGCGGGCGGCGTGATCGGCGCCTATCTTTCTGATCTGCTGCTGTATCTGTTCGGTGTTTCGGCGTATTGGTGGGTGCTGTTTTGCGCCGCGCTGGTGGCGTGGGGTTTCCGGCGCATTGAAGTGATTCCCGAGACCGACCGGCGCTCGTATGTGGTGGTGGGCATCGGCTTTCTGGTGCTGCTGATCGCCAGTTGCGGTATCGAGTATCTGCGGCTGCACACCCTGAAGGCGATACTGCCGTTGGCGCCCGGCGGCATGATCGGCGCGATCGCCGGTGGCGCGGCGTCAAAGCTGCTGGGTTTTACCGGCGGCACACTGGTGCTGTTGCTGGTGTTCGCGGCGGGTCTGAGTCTGTTTACCAGCGTGTCGTGGCTGACCATTATTGAAAAAATTGGCACCGGGCTCGAAACCGCGTTC
>JAYVQD010000236.1:0-7539 GCA_043777275.1 Nitrosomonadales bacterium | reverse complement strand
CCAGGATGTTGGCGGTTTGCGTAGCCAATGTGATGGCCCGGAAGTCGTTCACGGTCGCGCCCACGCTGTCGCGCATGTACGGCAGCAGCCACAGCGTTGATCCGCTCAACAGCACGGTGTAACCGTCCGCAGGGGATTTTGCCGCGACGTCGGCCGCCAGCAGTCCGCGATTGTCGACCATCACCGGCTGGCCCAGCGCTGCGCTCAACGGCGTGGCGATCAGGCGTGTCGCGTAGTCGCTGCCACCCCCGGCGGCCGCGGTAATGATGCGTAGCGGCTTGATCGGATATGGATGGGGCAGGGGCTGCGCCCACGCGCCACTATTCAGGGTTAGCATGATTGCGCCCAGCGGCCACAAGCGGACAAACGGCTTCATCGGCAACTCCTTGTGCGACGGATGGTGATGTGACCATGACTATACAGTCGGCGTACAGGCAGCGGATAATCCGTTGTCAACTTCACATGATGGGAGATTCGTTTGGGCAGATTATCCGCCGTTGAGCGCGACGCGCTTGCCGCAGATCAGCGCCGTTTTCACGACGCGGTGGGTGCCATACGGCGGCGCCCCGTCAGCGGCCCTTTCATTGTGCTGATGAACAGCAGCCCCGACCTCGCCGCGCGCTTCGCTCACCTCGGCCACTACTTTCATGCGCGCGGACAGGCGGACGAATCCGTACTGCCGTTGCGTGTGCGTGCGTTTATTTCGCTGGTGGGGTCGCGCGCGCTGGATGCGCCCTACGAGTGGGGCGCGTGGGTGAACTGGGCGCTGGATGCAGGCGTGCCTCAGGACAAAGTGGATGCCATCCGCGAAGGCAAAACGCCGGCCGGGCTCACGGCGGAAGAAGCGCTGCTAATCGACTTTTGCACGCAACTGGTATCCGGCAATCACCGTTTGAGCGAAGCGGTATTCAAGTCCGCGCTTGAGCATTTCGGCGTGCGAGGTCTTGTCGAACTCGCGGTGACGCTGGGCTACTTCGCCATGATCGCGCTGCCGCTCAACGCGTTTGAAAGCGAGATGTCGTCCGAGCAAAAAGGTTTGCGCAAGCCGTTCGCGCCGCTGCTCGTTAAGGGACTGCCGTGGACAGACTCCGCGACCACGCGGGCGGATCTGCCGCCGCTGTCCGGCAACAGCGCCGCGTCGCCGCGGATCGCGCTGCTGGCCGGGCATGAAGATGTCGCACCGGAACATCAGCACTTTCTGGATCGTATCGTGCGTACGCGCGGCGGCATTTTCGGCGTATTTCAGGTGTTGCTGCACACGCCGGATGCCGCAGAGCGCATTGCCCATATCGGCGCGTTTTTTCTCTACGAGTCGATCCTGCCGCCCGCGATCAGAGCGCTCATAGGGCTGATCGCTGCGCGTGAGCTCGACAGCCCGTATACGTGGCACGCGAGTGTGACTGCGGCGCGTGTGGCGGGTATCGCGGGTGGGTTGATTGAGGCGCTGGAACACGGCAAAACGCTGAGTGGCGTCACCGTGCCGCAGCAAGTGTTGCTGGATTTCTGTTATCAACTGCTACGCGGAAATCACCACGTCGATGACACCACCTATCGCGCTGCCGTCGCGCAGTGGGGCATTGCGGCGAGCGTGCAGATTGCGGCAACGCTGGGTTATATGGTGATGATGAGTGTCGTGGCCAACGTATTCGACATCGCCCCGAAGGATGACGATTCCAGGCCGGCGTTGTAAGCGGCGCGTGGGATGACCGCTATACTTTCCCGGTGCTGCCAAACCCGCCCGCCCCACGATCCGACACGCCGAATTCATCCACCACATTGAATTCAACCTGCATCACCGGAATCACCACCAGTTGCGCGAGGCGCTCCATCGGGTTAATCACAAACGGCGCGTTGCCGCGATTCCAGGTGGAGACAAACAACGGGCCCTGATAATCGGAGTCGATCAGGCCCACCAGATTGCCAAGCACAATGCCGTGTTTATGCCCGAGACCCGAGCGCGGCAGTATCACTGCGGCGTAACCGGGGTCGGCGATGTGGATCGCGATGCCGGCGGGGATCAACTCGGTTTGGCCAGGGTTCAGCGTCAGTGGCGCGTCCACACAGGCGCGCAGATCGAGACCGGCAGAACCGGGGGTGGCGTAGTGCGGCAGTTGATCGCGCAGGCGTGGGTCGAGGATTTTTACATCAATTTTTTTCATGGTGTTTCAGACGCAGCTAACGCCGCTTGTTCCCGGCTTTGTACAACGCTGCAATACGCGCCACGATGTCCCTGGCAACGGTTTCCTTCGGCGCACGCGCCAGCTTGTGTGTGCCGCTGTCGTCCAGCAGCATGACTTCATTGTCGTCAGCACCGATGGCGTTTTGCGCGAGGTTGGCGACGATCAGGTTCACTTTTTTGCGGCGGCGTTTTTCGTCGGCGTAGGTTTCGAGGTTTTGGCTTTCGGCGGCAAAGCCCACGGTGAACGGCGGTTTGGATTGCGCCGCAACCCAGGCGAGGATGTCCGGGTTGGGCAGCAGCTTCAATGTCAGTTGCGACTTATCCGTCTTTTTAATTTTGTGTTCACGCGGATTGTCCACGCGGTAATCCGCCACCGCTGCGACGCCGATAAAAATATCCGCTTGTTTGGCATGGCGTTTCACCGCATCGAACATGTCGGCAGCGCTTTGCACTTGCGTGACCGTCGCACCCGCGGGCAAGGGTTGACTGCTCGGCCCTGAAATCAAGGTGACTTTCGCGCCGGCGCCCATGGCCGCGCGCGCGATGGCGTAACCCATTTTGCCGGAACTGCGATTGGTGATGCCGCGCACCGCGTCTATCGGCTCAAAGGTCGGGCCCGCGGTCATCAACACGCGTACGCCCGCCAGCGTTTTCGGTGCGAGGAAGGCGGCAACCGCATCGGCGATGTCCTGCGCTTCGAGCATGCGCCCGGCGCCGGTTTCGCCGCAGGCCTGATCGCCGCTGGCGGGGCCAAGTAATGTGACGCCGTCGTGTTCAAGTTGCGCAACGTTGCGTTGGGTCGCAGGGTGATCCCACATTTGACGGTTCATCGCGGGCGCCACCAGCAACGCGCAGTCGCGCGCCAGGCACAGTGTGGATAACAAATCATCCGCGTGCCCATGCACCAGCTTGGCCATGAAATCGGCGGTGGCGGGCGCGATGATGATGGCTGCTTTGTCGCGCGAGAGTTCGATGTGCGCCATGCTGTTGCCGATGCGCGCATCCCACATATCCGTGTAGACCGGATTGCCGGAAAGCGCCTGCATCGTTGCCGGTGTGATAAAGCCGCAGGCGGCCTGCGTCATTACCACATGCACGTCGATACCCTGTTCGCCCAGGCGGCGCACGAGTTCGGCGGCTTTGTACGCGGCAACGCCGCCGGTTACTCCCAAAACCACTTTTTTACTTTTAATATCAGTCATATAGCGTGATTTTAATAAGTCAGCCGTGAGTGTAGCGTACTGCCGTGAAACGTGAAAATCGAAGCAGCATGGGTAAACCTTACTCGGTCTGAGCCGTTCTTCATCCTTCATCCTTCATCCCCGCCCCTGATATGTCGATCACCGATTGGCCCGCCGACGACCGTCCGCGCGAGAAGCTGCTGTCCAAAGGCGCGGCAGCGCTTTCCGATGCGGAGCTGGTGGCGATTTTTTTGCGCACCGGTGTGGTGGGGAAATCCGCTGTTGATCTCGCGCGCGACATGCTGACGCAATTTGGTTCGTTGACTGCGCTGTGCGGCGCAGATCAAAAAACATTCTGCAATATTCATGGATTGGGCGTTGCCAAATATGTGCAGTTGCAGGGGGTGCTGGAAATGGCGCAGCGCGCACTGGGCGAAAAATTAAAGCAGGGCATCGCGCTCGATTCGCCGAAGGCGGTGCGGGATTATTTGCGCTTGCGGCTGCACAACCGTGCGCATGAGGTATTCGTCGGCGTGTTTCTCGACGCGCAAAATCGCGTGCTGGCGGTGGATGATCTTTTCAGCGGCACGTTGATGCAGACCAGTGTGTATCCACGCGAAATCGTCAAACGCGCGTTGCATCACAACGCGGCGGCGGTGATTTTTGCGCACAACCACCCGTCGGGCGTGGCCGAACCCAGCCGTGCCGATGAAACGCTGACCGCGACCTTAAAGCGCGCTTTGGCCCTGGTGGACGTGAGTGTGTTGGATCATTTTGTGGTGGGCGCGGACAGTACTATGTCGTTTGCAGAGCGGGGTTTGTTGTAAGTATTTGTTTTTAAACATTTTTTATTTAAACTTAAACTGATGGTCGTGGCGCCGTGGCGGGTGCGGCCCGGCAGTAAGGCGAGCCCTTGAGCGAACCCCCTGATTTCGTGTAGAATTCGCCCCCTTCGCTTGGTTCTTTGCTAGGTTCTTTGCACGTTCCACAATTACCGGTTTATTTACAGGTTTGTTTACGTATTAAGGGTTCAACATGTCACGCGTATGTCAGGTTACCGGCAAGAAGCCGATGGTGGGAAACAACGTATCCCACGCCAATAACAAGACCAAGCGGCGCTTTCTGCCGAATTTGCACAGCCGCCGTTTTTGGGTGGAGAGCGAGAATCGCTGGATACGTCTGCGCGTTTCCCAGACGGGCCTGCGCACCATCGACAAGAATGGCATCGACGTTGTGTTGGCTGATTTGCGCAGCCGCGGCGTCGCGGTTTAAGCTCAGATAAAGTTTAAAGGAGCCACACATGGCAAGCAAACGAGACAAAATCAAGCTGGAATCCACCGCCGGTACCGGGCACTTCTACACCACGTCGAAGAACAAGCGCACCATGCCGGAGAAAATGGAAATCAGTAAATTCGATCCGGTGGCACGCAAACACGTGCCCTACAAGGAAGCGAAGATCAAGTAACAAAACCCGCATCAAAAAAAGCCCGCCAGGTTCACCCTGGCGGGCTTTTTTTGGTTTGGCGTTCGACGTCGAGCGTTAGGAGTAACTGCGGTCCGCCTTTACTCTCAACGCCAGACGCTAAACTCCCAACTGCAGTTCAGGCGTAACAGCGCAGACGCTTGGAAAATTCCTGCAACGGCACAATGCCGCTGTTTTCTGCGCGATGGCACCAGTCTTCGAGCTTGTGTACCAACTGCTCTTTGGTGGCGGTGGAACGCTGCCACACGCCGGAGAGTTCGTCGCGCATGGTGTACACCGTCGCCAGTACCGTGCTGTGGCTGATGACTTGTGCGCGTTCCGCGAGTTCTTTTTCAGGCAGCGCGGCGGCATCGATATTGAGCCAGCGGCGCAGCCGTGCGCTATCCACCGTGTTCACGCTGCCGGCGCGCGCTTTCAACGCCTGCATCTCGGCGGCGCAGGTGTCGCGCAGCGAACGCGCGTAGCGGGTTACCACGTCGTAGCGATGCGTAATCACGGCTTGTAACGTGTCGGAATCGCATTGCGGTTTGGCGGCAACCAATTTGACCTTCGGCGCGATTTTTTTCACCGTAGCCAAGCCCAGCGTTTCGAGTATGCGGATGTACATCCAGCCGATATCGAACTCGTACCAGCGGTTGGAGAGCTTTGCCGACGTGGCGTAAGCATGATGGTTATTATGCAGTTCTTCGCCGCCGATCAGTATGCCCCACGGCACCACGTTTTTGCTGGCATCCTCGGACTGGAAATTACGATAACCCCAGTAGTGGCCGACGCCGTTGATGACGCCTGCGGCAAACAACGGAATCCATACCATTTGCACGGCCCAGATGGTAATGCCGATCGGGCCGAACAACAGCGCATTCACCACCAACATCGAGCCGATGCCGATGCGGTCGTGTTTGCTGTAGACATGTCTTTCCATCCAGTCGTCGGGTGTGCCGTGACCGTAGTGTTCGAGCGTTTCTTTATTCGCGCCTTCGATGCGATACAGTTCGGCGCCTTCCATCAGCACTTTTTTCAGGCCGAAAATCTGCGGGCTGTGCGGGTCGTCGGCCAACTCGCATTTGGCGTGATGCTTGCGGTGAATGGCGGTCCACGCTTTGGTGGTCATGCCGGTGGTTGCCCACAGCCAGAAGCGAAAGAAATGGCTGACGATGGGGTGCAGATCCAGCGCGCGATGCGCGGAGTGACGGTGCAGATAAATCGTGACCGCGGCGATGGTGATATGGGTCAGTCCCAGCGTGGCGGCTATGTAACCCCACCACGGCAGGTCGAGCAATCCTGTGTACATAAATCTCCTCGTTTACAACCAGTTGTACGCGCGCAGTCTACCGAAGATTATGGGGCGCGGATAGTGCTATTTGGGGGTGGATTTGCGGTAAATCAAGTTGTTGATTTATTGGCCCATTTCAGCTTGTTCCGGCGGCCTTCAGGCCCTCGGCAAGCGCACCGGTTACCCGCACCGTGCGCTGCGGATACGGGATTTCAATGTCGTGCGCGCGAAACTCGCGCCAAATATCGAAATAAAGATCGGAACGCAGGTTAGCCAGGCCGTCCTGCGGATCGGTTATCCACACGCCGATTTCGACGTTGATGCCGTTGTCGGCGAACTCGCGGATGAGCATTTTCGGCACCGGCTCCGGGAGCACCCGCGGGTGCCGTTTCGCCGCCTCGACCAGCACGCGGCCGACGACTTCAAGATCGGATTCATACGCTACCTGCACCGGCACGCCCACGCGCACGCGCTTGTCGGTGTACGAGTGATTGACCACCGGCGAGGTAATCATGGTCTCGTTGGGGACGATGGTTTCAGTACCATCCATCGCGCGCATCACCACATAGCGCGCAGTCATCTTGGTGAGTTGGCCGGTGTATTTGTCCACCGTGATCAGATCGCCGATAGAGACCGAGCGATCCAGCAAAATGATGAAGCCGCTGATGTAATTGCTGGCGATTTTTTGCAGCCCGAAGCCGATGCCCACGCCGAGCATGCCGCCGAACACCGACAGCACCGTGAGATCGATGCCGACCGCCGGCAGCGCGATAAGTATCGCCACCAGCAACAACAGCGCCTGCGCGAGCTTGGTGAACATCACGCGCAGATTCACGTTGAGCGCGGAAGCGCCCATCAATCGCGTTTCGATCAGGCGGCCCAGCCACAGCGCCAGCAGCACCGTGATGGTGATCGAGAGCAGGCCCTGCAGCACCAGCAGCAGCGACACGCGCTGCTCGCCGAAACTGAACCCGATGTCGTGCAGCAGGCCGCGCAGCGCGGGCCACAGCCCGCCGATATAGACGACGAAGCCGAGCCATACCGTCCACGCGATATAGCGCTCGGAACTGCGCAGCCAGCCGCCGGGCGAGAAGATGTGCCGCAGCATGTAAATCGTGATGCGTACCAGCACCAGCGCTGTCAGCAACGACACCGCCAAATCGAGCAGGCTTGCCGGCAACCAGTTTTGCAGGATCGCGCGCGCCGCCAACACCAGCGCCAGCGCGGTGAGCGGAAAGGCCAGTCTGCGCAAACCGCCCATAGGCAAACGAAGGGTGAATTCGCCGCTCGAATCCATTTGATCGAGTGAGCCGCTCGCTACGGCGCGGTGCGCGAACCAGCCGCCGGCGAGACACAACGCGAGCGCGCCGATTTGCCACAGCGCGCCAACGCCGTGGAGATCGGTCCAAAGCGGGAGCAGCAG
>JAYVQD010000235.1:0-7570 GCA_043777275.1 Nitrosomonadales bacterium | reverse complement strand
AGCATGATATTTTGCGGTTTGAGGTCTCTATGCACGATCCCGGCAGCGTGGATTGAAACAAGTGCGCGCGCTAACGAAGCAATCAGACAAACGGAAATAGGCAGATCGAGTGGTTTTCGCATCAATTTTGTCGCGTCGCCATTCGGGAAAAATTCCATGGCGATGTAAATATGTTTGTCTGTGAAGCCTTGGTCGAAAATCTGCACCACATACGGCGTATCCAGTTTCGCAATGATGTCGAATTCACGGATAAATCGTTTCAATTCGGCCGGATCCTTGCTTAACTTCGCATCCAGTATTTTTAATGCAACCTCCTTGAGGTCGGCATCGCGGCTCGTGAGATAAACCGCAGACATGCCGCCTTCGCCTAATTTACGCAAAACTTTATAGCCGCTGATCCTGATTGAATGCGCTAGGCCACTTTCGTTAATGTGAAAATCACCCACCTCCGGCAGCCGCGCCTCCGTGGATACCGCGCGTAATAATGTATCTGCGTTGTGAAAACTCTGCAGGCGAGGGAGACGTTCCTCCAGCGCGGTATTGACTGCTTCAATGAGACGCGCTTTGGACAGATCGTGCTTGCGCAAATAGTCGGCCGCGCCGAGTTTAAGGGCCTGCACGGCAACCTCTTCGCTACCCGCCCCGGTGAGGAAAACGACGGGCGGAAATCCGGCTACGCGGCGGTAGTTGCGGAGCCAGGAGAGTCCATCCGCAGCCCCCAGTTGGTAATCCAGCAGGAGTACATCGTAAGCGTGCCAGTCGAAATCGCCAGCGGGCGCGCCACGTTCAAGCGGATCGTACTCAACTATTTCCGCGGCTGGCCATTCGATGGCTAAGTACTGCGCCGCGAGCAGTCGAAAATCTTCGGAGTCGTCGATGATGAGTACGCGCATCTTGTCAGACGCTCAGGCTGCGGAAAATTGAAACACGCTCAACGGCTCCTGCTTTCCCTTGACGCGCAATGGCGGCAGCGGTACTACCACTATGCTGCTGCCCGCCAGCGTCAGCGAGTCGCGCACGCGACCGGTCAACAATGCAGCACCAGCTTCTGCATGATCCTTCAGTCGCGCCGCAGTGTTGACGACGTCGCCGATGATGGTGAAATTCATATACGTTGGCGAACCGACATTTCCGGCAATCACCTCGCCTTCATCGATGCCAATACCCAGTCCAAGGTCGACAGCATGCTCGCCGCGCCAGTTGTGAGCGAGGGCCTCAAACTCCCTCAACATGTCTTGCGCGCAACGACAGGCATGGGCGGACGAATTTTCCCGTTGAAACGGCACGCCGAAGCCAATCATCAGGCAATCGCCCGCCATATTGAAAATCGTGCCGCCGTGTCGATAAGCGATATCCGTCAGCAGTGAGAAGAAGGTATTGAGCAGTGCAACGACCTCAACCGGATCGAGCAATTCGGACATGCGAGTGAAGCCGCGCAGATCCGCGAACATCACGACCGCATGACAGCGAGTGCGCTGATTCATTAACGCCTGATCCTTCATCCCCGGTGTAGAGAGGATCTCATCGACCAGTCCGGGGCTCACGTAACGCTTGAACACTGCGCGCAATTCGTCCTGTCTGTCTATCTCGGCGGCCAGACGCCCGGCTTCTAACTGCCGGCGCGCGCGATGCAATTCGAGAAGCGACCGCACGCGTGCCAGCATTTCTTCGCGATTGATCGGCTTGGAAAGAAAGTCATTTGCACCAGCGTTAATGCCTTCGATGCGATCTGCACGCGCATCCAGTGCCGTGACCAGCACCACCGGTATCATCACCGTCGCCGAATTGGCACGCAAAGTTCGACATAAGTCGAAACCCGACATGCCAGTCATCATCACGTCAGAAAGTATAAGGTCGGGCGGCGACTCTGCAATCATCATCAACGCCTCCTCAGCACTTGCAGCCTTGACTGCGGTGATGTTGAGCCGCGCCAAATGTAGGGAAATTAACTCGCGGATATCTTCCTGATCGTCGACGACCATCACGCGCTCCGATTTGACGACAGCCATGGCGCCGAGACCGGAAGTACTATTCAAATCGTACGTCCACTTGCGCCATGTACAGTGAATATTCGTCCAGAGCCGCAGCGACGGCTTGCAAGTCTCGGGCGTCCGCGTAAACCTCGAATCTGGCGCCGAGCTCGCTCAGCGCGTGGAACCCGTAGCCTCCGCCCACACCCTTGAGTGTGTGGCCAGCCAACTTGAGTGCATCAAAATCCGCCTGCGCCAGAAATGCCTGCATTTTGACAATTTCCTTTTGGCGATTGGCGAGGAAGCGTGGAATCAACGGTTCCAGTTCGTTTGGGACGGTCACTAAAACTCTGTCGGCCATGAAAATGTGAACCTTCGTAAAACGTAGCGAGGTAATGCAGGGTCTGTTGCGTACAGTGCTAGCATAACGCGAATCGCGCATGGGAGAGTTCAACTCCTGTGACAATTCAAACCAGACCGGTTACCTATGTCGATGTCGAGTGCCACCGCGGACGTTTCGGACCCGCTACTGCCACCAGCCGCGAAGGATGTATTTATCCTCCCTGACGACGACCCGCGTTTCGTCGGTGAGCAGGTCAGGATGCTATTCAGTAACTCGCTTGTCGCCATCGTAACCACGGCTGTGATCGCAATTGTCATCTACGGCTTTCTTGCCAGCGCCTCGATGCCAATGATAGAAGTCTGGCTCGCATGGTCATTGTTGGTCTCGCTGTGGCGCGGTGGGGTGGTGTGGCAGTACCGCCGAACCAGCGGGGCAGAGCCCGATCCCGCAAGTTGGCGGAACAAGTTTCAGCGAGGGGCATTTGCAGCGGGGGCCACTCTGGGGCTGTTAGGTGTGTTTTTCTTTCCCGCAGCCCCGCCGACGATAAAGATTTTTATTGTCATGGTGTTGGTGGGTTCCGGCGCGGGTGCCGTTGGCGTTTTCGGCGCCTCCACAAGGGTCTATGCCGCGTACGTTCTGCCCACGATGCTGCCACTGATCATCGCCATGTTCATGCAGGACGAGCGCACTTACCATGTGATAGCCGGGATGGGCATACTTTATGTCCTTGTCTGTCTACTGTTCGCACGCAATATTAGCGGCGCCTTGCGCGGGGCGATCCAGATCAAATTTGCACACGAGGCTACGCTGGCGCTACTGCGCGATGAAGTCCGCATGCGCGAGCAGATGTCGGCGGAGCTGGTGGAACGAGAGACGCACATGCGCACCCTGGTAGACAACGTTCCCGCCTACATCGCGCACTATAACGGTGACGAAATTTTGACGTACACCAACAAAGCTTATACATCGCTTTTTGGCAAAGTGCCTGACGATATTGTCGGTCGGTCCGCGCGTGAAATCCTTGGCGCTGCGCCCTACGATGCACAGGCCGACGAGGCACGGCGTGCGCTCGCGGGTGAGTCCCAGCACTACCAGAAACGGTTGTCCGGGCCCGATGGTGCGCCGCTCCTTCTCGATATCAGTCGTGCGCCGTATCGCGATGCGAACGGTGTGCTTGACGGCTATTATTTGTTCGCCGTTGATCGAACCGAGGAAACACGTCTTACCGACGCCCTGCGCAGCAGCGAGACGCAGGGGCAAATGTTGTTACGCAGTCTGGAACTCACCGGCGAAGCCATTTTTTCGAAGGCGCTGGACGGGACGATTACCTCGTGGAACCGTGGTGCCGAACTCACCTACGGGTATACAGCTGACGAAGCCATTGGCAGGCATCAGCGCGAACTTTATATGTCAAATGTGTCGGATGAGGATTACGCGGTTGTTCAGCAGCGTATCTTATCCGGCCAGCCGTCTGCCTTCGAGGCCAAGCGTCAGCGCAAAGATGGTCGCGAATTGCACGTGCTGATTTCCACCAGCCCGATCTTCGAGCAAGATGGCACTCTCATCGGCGAAACCACCGTCGCCCGCGACATCACCGAAATGAGATTGGGGCAGCTTGCCCTCGAGAAGGCCGAACGCGAGTTGCGGGTACTGATTGACCATACGCCAGCGATGATTTGTTACATTGATCGCGATTTTCACTTCCGCATGGTGAACAAGGCGTACGCTGTGCACTACGGCAAAAGCGCGACTGAGTTGATCGGGCACAATTTTCGCGACGTGTTTTCGACGGCACAATTGACGCAGGTAGAACATTATTTTCAACTAGCATTGCAGGGCAAGCCGGTGCGCTACGAGCGTATCAGCAAGGACGCGGGCGGTGTCGCACACGACCTCGTGGTGCGATATGTGCCTAACTTCGATGGCATGGGCAATGTTATTGGTGTGTTCGTGCTGCTCACCGATGTGTCTGATCTGAAAAAACTGGATCGTATGAAAAGCGAGTTCGTTTCCACAGTGAGCCACGAATTACGTACGCCGCTCACCTCCATCCGCGGCAGTTTGGGGTTACTGGCTGGTGGCATCGCAGGTAACCTCCCGGACGAAGCGCGCGATCTAATCGGCATCGCGCAAAAGAATTGCGAGCGCTTGATCAACCTTATCAACGATATTCTGGATATCGAAAAGATCGAATCAGGCGACTTGACAGTCGAATTGGTTCAGGTGGATTTGATGAAACTGGTTGAAGATGCTGTGAAGCAAAACATCGGCTACGCGGCAGAGCGTGAAGTGGCGCTCATCATTGTGGAGCGGGTGGCCGCGGCCCCGGTAGCGGTAGATGCTGCGCGAATTGCCCAGGTCATGGCAAATCTACTTTCCAATGCGGCCAAGTACACAACCGCCCGCGGTACTGTGGAAGTGGGTGTTACGCCGCATGGAGCTGGTTTTCGCGTGCGGGTGAAGGATTGCGGACCCGGTATCAGCCCGGCGTTCAGGGCACGCATTTTTCAGCGTTTTTCGCAGAATGACTCATCGGACACGCGTCGTGTCGGTGGCACCGGCTTGGGTCTCGCAATTTCAAAATCGATTATTGAACGTTGTGGCGGCAGCATCGGTTTTGAATCAACACCCGGTGAGGGCGCCACGTTTTTCTTCGATCTTCCCGCGGTAGCGGCCACTGTGGACTCGGCGAATCACGGCGCAAAACCACGAACCCAGTCGCAAACCCGCCGGGTGCTGGTCTGTGAGGACGATGCCGATGTAGCCGACCTGATCCAGCGTATTCTTGGACAACAAGGCATTAAATGCGTGATTGCGAAATCGGCAGCCGAGGCCAAGGCACAACTCGCCGAAGGGCGATTCGACGCCATGACCTTGGACCTCGGACTCCCCGATCAGGGCGGGCTTGCATTGCTGGCTGATATCAGACAAATACCTGCTCTACGCCGCCTGCCAGTGGTCGTGGTGACCGCCTCCAGCGACAAGCCTGCGGGACACACGATTGGCGCACTGGAAATCACCGACTGGCTGGTCAAACCGATTGACAATCAGCGCTTGCTGCAATCAATCGGCAGTGTCGCTTCGTCAGGCGCGATGCCCGTTGTTCTGCATATTGAGGACGATGCGGATATCCGTCGGGTTGTGCAGGCGATGGTCGGCGCCACCGTCAAGTATGAGGCGGCGACCACGCTTGCAAAGGCGGCGGAGTGCCTCGCGCGCAATCGCTATGATCTGGTTATTCTCGAGGTGACACTTGGCGATGGCGATGGGACAAGTCTGCTGCCGCAAATTGAGGCGATCAAACCCGCGCCGCCAGTACTGCTCTTCTCCGCCTTGGAAGCAAGTAGCGAAATTGCAAAACGCGTAAATGCGGCGCTGAGAAAGTCCGATGCGAGCGATACTGAACTGCTGAATACGGTGCGCAGGTTGATCGGATGAGCGCTGCAGTTGTTACCTGCGCGACTAAATTGCAGCGCCTCAGTCGTGTGCTGTTTATTGAGGACGAGGCTGATATCCGCCACGTCGCAAAGTTGGCGTTAGAACGCGCTGGTGGCCTGGAGGTACTGGCTTGCAAATCGGGTGAGGAGGCGCTGAGGAGCGCGACGCAATTTCATCCTGATCTGGTGCTGCTGGATGTAATGATGCCGGAGATGGACGGCCCTGAAACGCTGATGAAGTTACGGCTGCTGCCCGGACTCGAATTAACGCCGGTGATATTCATGACAGCCAAAGTGCAGCCTGGTGAAATTGCACATTTGAAGAGCCTGGGCGCGTTGGAAGTGATTGCCAAGCCATTCGATCCCATGCGGCTCGCCAGCCAATTGATGGAAATCTGGTCCAGCGCGCCGGTCTCGCCTTCTTCGAGCCATACTCGGCATGACGGACTGGAGGAGCTGCGCAAGCAATACGCACAGTCGTTCGACGAGAGGTGGCGACGACTGAACGACGCCTGGGCACTTAGCAAAGAGGGCGACATGGAAGCGCTTCAGCGGGTGCGACTACAAGCCCACACCATGGCAGGTAGCGGCGCAACCATTGGTTTCCCCGAGGTATCCCGCCTGGCAAGCGAAGTGGAGCATTTGTTGGCTTTGCGCGGCGAAACCAGCAAGGGCATCGACAATTCAAGCGAACTGGATACGCTGATAAGCCAATTGCGTCTGGCGACGGCAACGTCGGATGAAGTTTCAGAACGCTTGGCTTACCCGCGACGTGCAAATGGCACTATCGAAGAGCGCAAACTGATCTATCTTTTCGATGACGACGCAGAGCTAGCGCGCGCATTGCAACTACAGCTTCAGTTATTTGGCTTCGACGTCGAGACCTTTGCCACTTCCGACTTGCTGGAATCGGCACTGTTTGCATGCAGGCCGGCGGTGGTCGTCATGGATATCATGTTTCAAGAAGGTGAGCTTGCCGGGCCCGGCGCGATCATTGCTTCAGAAACAATGCGGCGTCATACCGTGCCGGTGATTTTCATGTCTGGTCGAGGCGACCTCGCGGCGAGGCTCGAAGCTGTCCGTGCCGGTGGCAGTGATTACCTGACGAAGCCGGTTCGTGTCGCCAATCTGGTGGAGCGTTTGGATCGGCTGACGGACGGTTTCGTTGAGGAATCGTTTCGCGTGATCGTTTATCACGCTGAAGCCGGCAGCGCAGAACGACTTGCGGGCATATTGCGGAAGGCGGGGTTGCAGGTGTTCGTGGCGCTGGATAAGGCACAGATCCCGGTGCTGTTGAGCGAAGTGAATGCGGACCTCGTGTTAATGAATAGCAACTTGCCGGGCTGTACGAGCGTTGAGATGATAGGGGTAATTCATCAGATTGATCGCTGTGCCATATTGCCGGTGGTACTGCTTGCCGAGACGCGAGATGAGGTTACCCATCAAGACGCCAATGCGGTGCTGTTTGAGCCCAATTCAGCGGACGAATTGATTGCAGTCGTGACGGCCTGGTGCAAGCGTTATAGTGCGCAACGCGCGCTCATGACCATGGATGGCTTGACCGGGCTCGCCAATCACACCCTCATTCTGCGGCAGCTAGAGCTGGAAACGTCGCGCGCAAGTCGCCATCAACACGCGCTGGCGGTGGCGATGATCGACGTTGATCATTTCAAACGGCTTAATGATGCTGAAGGGCATGCCATCGGCGACCGGGTATTGGCGAGCCTCGGGCGTTTTCTGCGTCAACGCCTACGCAAGACGGACTTCGTCGGCCGCTACGGTGGTGAGGAATTCATGGTGCTCCTGCCGGAAACTTCCGG
>JAYVQD010000234.1:0-7585 GCA_043777275.1 Nitrosomonadales bacterium | reverse complement strand
AAACCCCTCTCAACCATTCATTGCCCGGCTCGCGGTGGAAGCGTTCGTGCCAATACAGCGACACCCTGACCTTCGGCAACGGGATCGGCGGTGGGAGGACTTTGATGTTGGCAAACTGCTTCATGGATTGCGCCAGCCGACCGGGAACCGTGGCGATCAGGTCGCTGCTGGTGACCAATGCCATCACCCCGTGGAAGTGCGATACCTGCACCGCGATGCGCGCATTGACCTTACGGCTGGTCAGCGCCCGCTCTATAACCTGGGTATGGTGAGACACGCCCTTGGGGGCAACCAGGACATGCTCGGCAGCCTTGAACTGCTGCAACGTGAGCCGGGTACCGATGTTCGGGTGATCCGCTCGTAACACGCAGGCGTAGTCGGCCTCGTATAGCGTGGCGTCGCGGCAACCGGCACCGAGCTTGTAATCGCCCGTAGCCATATCCACTTCGCCATCGCCGAGGGCATCGCGCAGGCGCGGGCCGGGGATCTCCGTGGTATGCAGCTTGACGTGGGGCGCGTTCGCGCGCAATTCACGCAGGAGATACGGCAGTTGAACCACTTCCGCGATGTCTCCCATCGCGAGATTGAAGATGCGAGTCGACGTGGCGGCATCGAAAGTCTTGCGCTCCATGCTCCCGCGAATGATGGCCAGCCCTTCCATCAGTGTCGGCGCCACTTCATCCGCCAAAGGGGTGGGCTGCAAGCCGCGCGTCAAACGCACGAAAAGGGGATCGTTAAACGTAGAGCGCAGCCTGCCGAGTGCGTGGCTCATCGCGGGCTGGCTAAGTCCAAGCGACCGTCCGGCCACGGACAAATTGAGCGCGCGGTAGATGGCATCGAAAGTGACGAGCAGGTTCAGATCAATGCGCTGCCCGATAGTGTCGATTTGCGATTTCATGCTGCGTGTCTCCTATGGTCAAGCGGATGATATAAGTACGGCGGATATAATGAATTCTAACAATTCATTTGCGTGATCTCCACGCGTTCGCTAACTTAGGAACCTACGCGACATAGGAGAAAAAAATGACAAAGATTCCCGGTCTCATGTGTGGTCTATTGGCGTTGCTGATCGCGGGAAGTGCGGTCGCGCAAACGAATTACCCCGAAAAACCGATCCGCATGGTCGTTGGTTTCCCGCCCGGCGGTCCGGCAGACACTGTCGCGCGCCTGCTCGGACAAAAATTCATTGATGCGTGGGGGAAACCCGTGGTGATCGACAACGCTGCCGGCGCCGCCGGCAATATCGCGTCAGACCGCGTCGCGAAAGCAGCAGCGGATGGCTACACGCTGGGACTCTTGACCGAGGCGCAGATTGCCATCAATCCTGGCCTGTACACGCTGGCGTTTGACCCGCTGAAAGATTTCGCGCCGGTTTCGCAGGTTACGGTGTCTGCATACATTCTGGTTATCCATAACGCCGTGCCGGCGAAAAGCGTCAAGGAATTGGTTGCTTTGGCCAAAGCGCAGCCGGGCGGGCTCACGTTCGCCTCCGCCGGCAGCGGTAGCGCCCCGCATATGGTCGCGGAGTTGTTCAAGTCGGTGGCAGATCTCGATATTCGGCACATCCCCTACAAAGGCGTGGCACTGGCGATCCCGGATCTGCTGGGCGGGCGCGTCACGATGATGTTCAGCCCCATAGCGGTTGCCTTGCCCCTTGTGCGCGAATCGAAGCTGCGCTCGCTCGCAGTCACCTCGTTGAGGCGCTCCCCGGCCGCCCCGGAGTCGCCGACCATCGCCGAGTCCGGCTATCCGGGCTTCGAAGTTACGGGATGGATCGGATTGCTCGCGCCGGCAGGGACGCCAGCGACAATTGTCCGCAAGCTCCATCTTGAAACCGTCAAGACGCTCGCGCTACCCGACCTGCGCGCCAAACTCGCCAACCTTGGTCTAGAAGGAGTCGGCAACTCGCCCGATGAGTTCGCCGCGGTCATCAAGTCCGAAATTCCGAAGTGGGCGAAGGTGATCAAGGAGTCGGGCATCAAGCCGGATTAGTGCCACACGCATGCGTCGTCACGATAGCTACTGTTCCCGCTTAAAAAACCTACCCCGGCTCATAGCCCTTCGCCTTGATAAGCGGCACAGCCACCGGGCCTGTAAGAAACCTAAGCAACTCTCGCGCAGCCTGCGGTTCGGCAGCGCTGGTGTTGATGCCCGCCGGAAGGATGATGTAGGTTTGCAGTTCTGCCGGGAATGGACCGAGGAGTTCAACGCCCTTGTTCGCCAGCAATTCGGGAATGATATGCGCGGCCATCTCGACTTCGCCACGGGCCACCAATTCGGCGGGGCTGCCGGCACCGGTTAGCGTGGCTTTGGGCGCCATGGCGTCTGCGATGCCCAGACGTTCCTGTACCTTCATGACGGTAATGCCGGCCAGGCCTTCTTTCGGGTAAGCGATCGATTTCGCATTGAGCAATGTGCGCTTGAACGCCTCCGCCGTACCGATGTCGGATTTTGGTGCGCCCGCACGTACGGCCAGGCCCATGCCGCCGCGCGCGATGACTGTTCGTGTATCCGCAATCAGTTTGTTTTCTTTAATCAGCGCATCGATAACAGGCACGGTAAGGATCGCGACATCAAAACTTTCACCGGCGTCGATTCGTCTTTTCAACGCATTCGCCACGTCGAAGCTGAGCACCAGCTTGTGGCCGGTGGCGCTCTCGAAGCGCGGGCCGAGCTCCTGCATCACCGACCTGACGCCGATGGTGCTGAAAACTTTGATTTCGGCCGCTGCCGCAACGCTGGCGTGAAGCCAAAACAGCGCCAGTCCCCATATCGCTATGCCGTGAATGATCGAGCGGGTTTTCATAGTCGTGTCCTCCAGAGATTAGACGATGCGCGCACCCAATATATTCGCACTTTGACAGCTTGAACAATGCATTGTTAAGATGGCTGCGTTCCATTTTGGAGATAGCGGCCATGGACCTGCTGACGCTCAATACCTTCTCCGCAGTCGCGCGCCACGGTTCCGTGAGCGGCGCCGCCACCGAATTGCATACCGTCCAATCGAACGTCACCGCGCGGCTCAAGCAACTCGAATCCGATTTGGCGGTGCCCCTGTTTACCCGTCACAGCCGCGGGGTCTCGCTGACCAGCGCTGGCGTCAGGCTACTGGGCTACGCGCAGCGTGTCAGCGTATTGGTTAATGAAGCCGAGGCTGCGGTGCGCGACGACGGCGCGGTGCGTGGCACCTTACGCATTGGCTCGATGGAAACCACGGCTGCGGTGCGGCTTCCGGCATTGTTGGGGCGCTTTCACACGGCGCATCCCCAAGCGCAGCTCGAAGTGCGCACCGGGCCCACGGCGGAGTTGTTGGAACACGTGTTGGCGCAACGGCTGGATGGCGCGCTGGTGGCGGGGCCGATCGATCACCCCGAGCTCATTTGCGAACGGGCGTTTCGTGAGGAACTGGTGTTGGTGCGTGCGCGTGGCAGCGACGACAGCCGTCAGCGGCTGATGCAAGGCGACCTCACCGTGATCGTGTTCCGGCAGGGGTGCTCCTACCGCCAGCGATTGGAAGCGTATTTCGCCGCGCAAGGCTGGCTGCCGTTCCGGCGGTTTGAATTCGGCACGCTGGAAGGCGTGCTGGGCTGCGTGGCCGCCAATGTCGGCATCACGGTTCTGCCGCGCAGCGCGGTAGAACGCTCCGCTTGCCGCGCTGATCTGATGCTGGAATCGCTTGGGCCAACACCGATGATGGTGGACACTTTGTTCGTGCGCAAGTCCGGCGCTTATGCCGGAGCCACACTGCGCGCATTCGTGGCCGTTCTCGGTGCGGACGAATCACTAGCCCGGCACAGCTCACTCATCGGCGATGTATCGGCCGGCGCGGTGTTCGGTGGCGTGGGCGCCAAGGCGATTGCGCTTGCGCGCCCGCATAAGACGCCTAAATCGCGAAAACAAATGGTTCGTGTGTAGCGTACAGCGTTCCCCAAAGAAAAAGCCAGGGTTCCCCCTGGCTTTTTCAACACGCCGCGCGGCGTGATAACGATAGCGCTTACTTGACTTCTTTTTCCATCAGCTTGTCCACCAAACCTGCCGGCACTTCCGAGTAGTGGGCGAATTCCATGGTGAAGGTGCCGCGTCCGCTGGTGCTGGAACGCAGGAAGTTGATGTAGCCGAACATTTCCGCGAGCGGCACGAAACCCTGCACCGTGGCCTGCGGGCCTTTCTGGCCCTGGTCGGTCACCTGGCCGCGGCGGCGGTTGATGTCGCCGATGATGTCGCCGAGGTATTCGCTTTCGGTCACCACTTCGATGCGCATAATCGGCTCAAGCAGCTTGGGCTTGCTGGCCTTGTGCGCCTCGCGGAAGATGCTGCGTCCCGCGATCTCGAATGCCAGCGCCGAGCTATCCACGTCGTGGTACTTGCCGTCGATCAGGCGCGCTTTGAAGTCAACGACTTCGTAGCCTGCGATCATGCCTTTTTTACTTTCGGTGCGGATGGCGAACTCCACCGATGGAATGAATTCGCGGGGGATACGACCGCCGCTGATTTCGTCGGACCATTCGATGCCGGTGCCGGCTTCGAGCGGTTCGAAAATCATTTTCACCTCGGCATACTGGCCTGAACCGCCGGATTGCTTTTTGTGGGTGTAGACCAGTTCAACGGATTTGCCGAACGCTTCGCGGAAGCTCACCTTGGGTTTGCCCATGTTGGCTTCGACGCCGAGTTCGGTGCGCATGCGGTCGATGGTCACTTCGAGGTGCAGTTCACCCATGCCGCGCAGCAACGTCTGACCTGTTTCGTGATCGACGTTCAAGCGCAGCGACGGATCGGCCTTGACCATTTTGTAGAGCGCGGTGGACATTTTGTCGATGTCGGCGCGGGTCTTGGGCTCGACCGACACGCTGATCACCGGATCCGGAAAGCGCATGCGCTCCAGGAGCTGTTGATGATCGGGGTCGCTCAAGGTATCGCCGGTCTCGGTGTCTTTCATCGACACAAAGGCGCAGATGTCGCCGGCGCGCACTTCGTCGATGTCTTTGGTCACGTTGGCCTGCACTTCGACGATGCGGCCGACGCGTTCTTTTTTGTCGCGCGTCACATTGTACAGCGTGTCGCCCTTTTTGATGATGCCCGAGTAGACGCGCACGAAGGTCAGCGTGCCGAACTGGTCGTTGATCACCTTGAACGCCAGTGCGCGCGCCGGGGCTTCGTCTTTCACTTCCTGTGTGCCGATGATTTTACCGTCGGGGTCTACCATCGAAATGCCGCCGTTTTCACCGGGGTACGGCAAGTAGTCGATCACGGCATCGAGCAATTGCTGCACGCCCTTGTTTTTGAACGACGAGCCGCACAGCACCGGCACCAGCGTGCCGGTGACCGAGCCTTTGCGGATGCACGCCTTCAACACAGCCGGGTCAAAGGTTTCATTTTCGACATACTGCGTGAACGCATCGTCATCGAGTGCCAGCGCGGTTTCGAGCATTTCCTTGCGCAGCGCCGGAAGCTGATCGATCCAGTCGTTGTCGCGCGAGGCGGCAAAGTTAAAGCGCGCGCGCAGCGTGTCGAGCGGCACGGTTTCCCACTCGGCGTCCTTGTCGTCGGAACTCCACACGTAGGCAACGCCCGCCACCAAGTCAGCCATGCCGGTGAACTCGGTGTCGCTGCCCAGCGGCACATGGCACATCACGATGTTGGCGCCCAAACGCTCCTTGATGCCCTTGAGGCAATGCGCGTAGTTGGCGCCCATGCGGTCCATTTTGTTGATGTAGCAAATGCGCGGCACGTTGTACTGGTTGGCGAGACGCCAGTTGGTCTCGGTCTGCGGCTCAACGCCGGCCACGCCGTCGAACACCACTACCGCGCCATCGAGCACGCGCAGACTGCGGTTCACCTCGATGGTGAAATCCACGTGCCCCGGCGTGTCGATCACGTTGACCTGATAACCTTTCCACTCGGTCGACACCGCGGCGCTCTGGATGGTGATGCCGCGCTTGCGTTCCTGCTCCAGGTAATCGGTGGTGGTGCTGCCCTTGCCGTCCTTGGTGTCGTGAACTTCAATGATCTGGTGCTTTTTGCCGGTGTAATACAGCACGCGCTCCGTGGTGGTGGTTTTGCCGGCGTCGATGTGCGCGATGATGCCGATGTTGCGATACAGGGTGAGCGGTTTTTGCCTTGCCATGATGTTGCTTTCTTAAAGTGATAACGGTCGTTAGCCCGTGCTGGCGTCGTGCCGGGCGTGATTGTCGATCGCTGCTTCCAAAATTCGGGATGTAAACCACTGCAAGCGGATCGCAGCGGTTAGGTCTTGCCGAGGAACTTCAGGCAGATGCCGATCGAAAGGGGCGCATTCTACCCGCTCTTGGCCGCATTTTTGCGTGTAAGACCGCACAAAAGCGAAGTTTAAGGGCGCGTTTTGAATCGCGGGCGCGGCTGGAGGTTATAGCGGTGGCGGATGTGTTCGCGCGGCGCGAGCGGCATTTGCGTATGAGATATGATTAATTATTTATTAAAAACAAATACTTACATATAAATATCTGCTCGGTTCTGTAGTTCGTTCCACACCTCATTCCACGACTATCCCCGCCGCCTTGACCACCTTCGCCCATTTATCGATTTCGGATTTGAGGTGGCGGCCGAATTCATCGGGCGTGCTGCCGAGCGGCTCCGCGCCGTCGGCGGCGAGGCGTTCGCGTAACTCGGGCTGTTTCAGTATCGCAACGATTTCGTTGTTGAGTTTGAGTATGAGGGCGCGCGGCGTGGCGGCGGGCGCGACCGCGCCGTACCACGTTGCCGATTCGTAGCCGGGCACGCCGGCTTCCTGCATGGTGATGACCTCAGCCGCAGCCTGTGAACGCCGCGCGCCGGTGACGGCCAGCGCGCGCACCTTGCCCGACTTGATTTGCGGCAGCGCGGTGGCGATGCTGGGAAACGAGCACGACACTTGTCCGCTGATCACATCCACCAGCGCCGGCGCCATGCCTTTGTAAGGGATGTGCAGCAGGTCAATGCCTGCGAGCAGCTTGAACAACTCACCGGACAGATGGCCGCCCGCGCCGCTGCTGGCAGAGGCGAAAGTGATTTGGCCGGGTTTGGTTTTGGCGAGCGCGATCAAGTCCTTTACATTTTTTACCGGCAGCCCGGGCGTCACAATCAGAATCAGATTTTGCGTCGCGGCGAGTGTCACCGGCGCGAAGTCGCGCAGGGGGTCGTAGGGCAATGATTTTTTCAGGCTGACGTTGGCGGCGAGCGCGGCGACGGTGCCGAGCAGCGGTGTGTAACCATCCGCCGGTGCTTTGGCGGTGAGTTCGCCCGCGATCACGCCGCCCGCGCCGGCGCGGTTATCGATCACCACTTGCTGGCCGAATTTTTCTGATAATCGGGTGCCGATGGCGCGCGCCAGTGCATCCACGCTGCCGCCCGGTGTGGTGGGCACGAGCAGGCGGATCGGGCGCGTGGGATAGACCTGTCCCGAGCCCTTCGGCAAGCTCAGGACAGGCGCTGTAGAAGGGGTCTGCGCCAGCGCAGCGGCGGGAAGTAGCGCCGCTAGCAGCCTGTCGGACTTAAATTTTGCTGGATGATCTGTCGGATGTGTACTACAGTCATATTCAGTCAAATCCCAGAGTTGATCCATGTCTAACTT